>NZ_JBWGQW010000017.1:0-37539 GCF_056332225.1 Thermus sp.
TCCTGGACCCCGACCGCTCCGGCACCACCACGAGCCCGGGCACCCTCACCTACACCCACACCCTCATTAACAACTCCAACTCTGAGGCCCAGTGCGATGTCTCGGGTAGCGGCGGCACCCACGGCTGGACCTACCAGTACTCCACCGACGGGACCAACTGGTACGGCGCCCTGGGCAACGTGTACGTGCCCCCGAATGGCGACCCGAGGGGCAACACCAAAACCATCTACGTCCGCGTCCTGGTGCCCGCGGGCCAGGCGGTGGGCGTGGTGGACGTGAACACCGTGACCGCAAGCTGCAACGTGGGCTCCGGCAGCGCGAGCGACACCGACACCGCCACCGAGACCACCACCGTGGTGGGCGGGGAGCTCAGCCTCCAGAAGAGCGCCGTGAGCTACGTGGGGACCTCCACCACCGTGCGCTCTAGCGATGGGAGCCAGGCCTACCCCGGGGACGTCATCGTGTACACCATCGTGGCCGAGAACATCGGCACCGGGAACCTGAAGAAGGTGGTCGTGGCCGACCCCGTGCCCGCCTACACCAACTTCCTGAGCGTGAGCGCCACCGCGAGCGGCTTCACGGGCACCGTGCGCGTGCTCTACTCCACGAACGGCACCAGCTGGTCCAGCACGCCTCCCACCTCGGTGCCCACGGGCGGCGTGGTCTACGTGGCGGTGGACACCAACGGCGACAGCACCATCACCGACGCCGACTTGATGCCTCCCGCCGCCAAGATCACCATCACCCTTAGGGTCCAGGTGCAGTAGGCCCAACCCCCCGCCCCGGGGCTTCCCGGGGCGGGGCCCCCTGAGGGGGGAAACCGGAAAAAACGAGAGGCAATTTTCAGAGGAAGCTTTCGCGGGCTTTTCACAAGGGCGAAGGAGGGTGAGGAGGGATGAGGAGGAGGAACGAGCCGAGAAGGGGAAAGGGAGCGAGGGGCCTCCTCGCCCTTCTTCCCTTCCTCCTCTCCTTGGCCTTCGCCCTCACCCCTGCGGGGACGGTGATCCGCAACCAGGCCGTGGCCCTGGTCGCCGGGGAGCGTTACCTCTCCAACCCGGTGGAGACCGTGGTCCAGGCGGTGTGCCGCCCCCTCCTCTTTCCGGACGGCACCCCCACCACCCCGGGCCTTTCCCTGAGCGCCCCGCCCGGGGGGTACGCCTACCTGCCCTACCGCCTGAAAAACGGGGGAAACGCCCCCTTCACCTTCGCCCTCTCCTACGCCCTCCACGGCACCCCCCCCTGGACCCCGGGGTGGGTGCGCTTTTACCTGGACCTGAACGGGAACGCCTCTTTAGACCCCGGGGAGCCCGAGGTAGGGGAGGTGGCCTTGGGGGCGGGGGAGGAGCGGGCCTTGATCCTGGCCCTAAGCCTCCCCCCTACCGCCTCCGGGGACCTCCTCATCACCCCGGTGGCCCTTTGCCCAAGCGGGGAGCGGGACGACGCCAACTACGCCCGGGTGCGGGCCGGGGGGCCTCCTGAACCCGCCCTTTACCTCAGCAAGGCGGCAAGCCCGGGGAGGATTCTTCCCGGGGAGCGGGCCACCTTCACCCTGGTCCTGCGCAACCTGGGGGGCGGGGAGGCGGCAGGCCCCCTCTACCTCACCGACCTTCTTGGGGGCCTCGAGGGCCTCGCCTACGTTCCGGGAAGCGCGAGTGCCCCCAAGGGCCAGGTGGAGTTCTACGACGGCGCCACCTGGCACACCGCCGAGCCCGGGACGGTGCTCGGCCTCCGGCTCGTCCTGCCCAGGCTTCTTCCCGGGGAGGAGGCGCTCCTCGCCTTCCAGGTGGAGGCCCGCCCCGGGGCGGCCCCGGGGGCGAGGGCGAACCGGGCCCGGGCCGAGGGCCCCGGGGGGCCAGCGGAGGCGGAGGCGGCCCTCGAGGTCCTTCCCCTCTACCTCCACCACCTCGGCCCCTACGGCAACCCCAAAGCCCTCCCCGGGGGGGAGATGAGCGGGGAGGACCTCCAAAGAGGCGGGGCCCTGGAAGGGGAGCTCTACTGCTTCCGCCACACCCTCCTGAACGAGGGTACCGGGATGGACACCTACCGCCTCCTTCTGGAGCCCACCCCGGCCTCCTACCGCCTGGAAACCCTCCTCGGGACCCCTCTCCCGGACCCCCTGGCCCTGGGCCCGGGGGAGCGGCTGGACTTCCAGCTCTGCCTCCTCGCTCCCCCCGGGACCCACGCGTTCACCCTCACCGCCCGCTCCCTGGCCACCGGGCAGGAGAACCGCACCCGGGACCTCCTGGAGGTGGGGCCTCGAGGGGCCCTTACCCTCCGCAAGGAGGCAAGCCCCGCCCCCGGCACCACCCTGAGAGCGGGGGACGAGGTGGTCTACACCCTGGTGGTGGAGAACGCCTTCGGCCCCCTCTCGGGGGTGCGCATAGAGGACGCCCTCCCCCCCTGGGTGGAGTTCCTCGAGGCCCCCGGGGGCACCTACGACCCGGGCCGCCACCGGGTCCTCTTCGCCCTGGACAGCTTGCCCACGGGCACCGCCCGCTTCACCGTGCGGGTCCGGGTCAAGCCCGACGCCCCCGAGGAGGCCCTCCTCCAGAACCGCTTCACCCTGGTCTCCCAAGAGACCCCCGAGCCCCTGGTCTCCAACGAGGTGGCCCACCCCGTTCTCTCCTTGAACCTGGCCCTGGAGAAGCGGGTTTCCCCGGGAGAGGTGGCGGTGGGCGGGGTGCTCACCTACACCCTCAAGGTGACGAACCCGGCCTCGGTGCCCCTGGAGGTGCGCCTCACCGACACCCCCGACCCGAGGCTTCGCTACCTGGAAGGAAGCGCCCGCGGGGGGCCCTGCGGCGGCGCCCTCTCCCCCATGGAGCCCGTCCTGGAGGGGGGCACCCTGCGCTGGACCTTCCCCTTGGACCCCAAGGCGAGCCTCTGCCTGGAGTACCGCATGCGGGTCCTTCCGGGCGGAGGGGGGGTCCTGGAGAACGTGGCCCAGGCCCAGGGGCTTGGGGCCCAGGGCGAGGCCACCGCCAAGGTCCAGGCCCGGGCCCTGGCCCGGATGCGCCTCGGCCCCTCGGACCTGGAGGGCGGGGTGCTCCTTGGCCGGGTGTACCTGGACGTGAACCGGAACGGGCGCTACGACCCGGGCGAGGACATCCCCCTCCCCGGCGCCCGGCTGGTCCTGGCCAACGGCTGGCAGACCCTCACCGACCGGGAGGGGCGCTACGCCTTCCGCGGCCTGGACCCCGGGGTCTGGCAGGTGATGCTGGACCCGGCCTCCGCCCCCTTCCCGCCCCGGCCCCACCCTGAGGCCCTGGGGGAGGGGTACCGCCACGGGGTGCGGGTCCAGGGCCTCACGGTCTCCGACTTCCCCCTGGAAGCCCCAAGGGGCTTGGCCGAGGCCTACCGGGAGACCACCTTGCGCTTTGGCCCCCTTACCGTGGAGAAGCGCCTCTTCCCCTCGGAGAAGGGCTACCGCGTGGTCCTGGTTCTCCGCTCCGCCGAGCCCCTTACCGAGCTCACCGTGCGGGACCCCCTGCCGGGAGGAGAGGAGAAGGTCTTCGCCTTCCCCCGCTTTGAGGGGGAGGAGGTGCTGGAGTACGCCCTGGAGGAGCCCTTCATGTCCGACCCGCAGGTGCGCTGGAGGTACCCATGAGGCCCCTTTGGTTCCCTCTTACCTTCCTCGCCTTGGCCCTGGCCCAGGGCACGGTGCGGGACTTCAAGGCCACCGTGGTGGGGGACGCCCTGGGCTGGGAGAGCCCGGGGTTTGCCCTCTGGCTGGTTCTGCCCGAAAAGGAGCGCGTGGAGCTCGCCCTCTACTCCCCCGGCCTGGACCCCGAGGACTACCGCTCGGCCCTTAGGGGTAAGGAGGAGCTCGGGGACGAGCGCTACGACGGGGGCCGGGGAGAGGTGCGGGCCACCTTCCGCCTCCTCCAAGGGGGCTCGGTCCTCCAGGAGATGGCCTTCGGGGTGGAGCCCCACCGCTGGGTGGCCTTCTTCTCGGGGGAGCTTCCTCCGGGGACCTACCTCTTTGAAAGCCGCCTTTCCGGCCTGGCCAAGAACGCCTTCGTCCTCAGGATCACCGCCTCCCGCTACCAGGTGATCCTGGACTACACGACCTCCATCGCCACCATAAGGTTGCTTCCGGACCAGCGGGGGCGGGTCTGGGCAGAACCCCTGGCGGTCTACTCCGAAGAACCCCTGGACGTCTACTTCTACGACGAGGACGGCCCGGAGGAGCTTAGGGCGAGGGTGCGCTATGAAGGCGGGTCGGTGGAGGAAAGGCAAGTTTCGGGGGACCGGGAGTGGGTGCGCTACGAGAAGAAGCCGGGCCTGGCCTTCTTCGGCTTCACCCAGCCGCCCACGGCCAAGCAGTACTCCAACACCGTGGCCTACAGGCTGGAGGCCTGTGTCTCCTGGGAAAGCGGCTTCCTCCGCGCCGTGCCCCCCGGGGAGGCCAGGGCCCGGGTGGTGGACGAGGCGGGGAACCCCCTGAACCTTCCCGTGGAGGCCCAGGACCGCTTCTTCCGCCCCATCCTTCCCCCAGGGGCGAACCTCCTCCGGGTGGAGGGGCGGGGGGCCGTGGTGCCCCGGGAGGGCGGGGCCGAGGTGGGCTGCCCCGGGGGCGAGGCGGTCTTCGTGGTGCGCCTCCCGTCTCCTCCCGCCCCTAAGGAAGGGGAGGTGCGGGTGAGGCTCCGCCTGGTCCTCCCCACGGGGGAGGCTCCGGGGGTAGCCCAGGTGGGCCTAGGGGGTGAGCCCGAGCGGGTGGAAGGGGAAAAGGTCTTCCGCCTCCCCCCGGGGCGCTACCCCTTGCGGGTCACGGCCGAGGGGGCCAGGGTGGAGGCGCCGAAAGAGGTGGAGGTGGGGCCGGGGGAGGCCAAGGAGGTGGAGGTCCGCCTCTACCCCCAGGTGGACCTCGCCCTAAGCCCCAAGGAAGTCTACCTGCGGGTGGGGGAGGAGGCCGAGGTGGCCCTGGAGGGGAGCACCCCATACCGGGGCCTCCTCTCCGGAGAGCTTCTCCTGGAGCTTCCCGAGGGCCTCGAGGCCCAGACCGCCACCCGGGCCACGGGCCCCCTCACCGCGGGCCGTCCCTTGGCCCTGAAGGTGCGCTTCCGGGCCCTCAAGGAGGGCCGCTACCCCCTCCTCGCCCGCCTCGCTCCCTACGGCCTCACCGCCGAGGGGAGCGCCGTGGCCGTCCGGCCCGCCACCTTCGCCCTGAAGAAGGAGGCCCTCACCCCCGAGGTGGAGCCCGGGGGGGTGGCCCGCTTCCGGGTCACGGTGGTGAACGAGGGGGACGAGGAGGGAAGGACCCTCCTCCTGGACCGCTTCCTGGGCAAGGAGGAGAGGCGGGAGGTCTTCCTCGGGCCCAAGGAGGGCCGAAGCTACGAGCTCGCCTTCCCCGTGCCCCCGGAGGCCCAGGGGGTCCTGGTGAACCGGGCCGGGCTCTCCACGGGCGAGGAGGCGGAGGCTTCCTTGCGGGTGGTGAGGCCCAAGGCCCACCTGGAGCGGGACCTTCCCCACCGGGTCTACCTCCCGGGGGAGGAGGTGGAGCTCCGCCTCCTGGTGGAGAACCGGGGCGAGGCCCCCATGCGCTACACCCTGGAGGACGCCTGCCCCGACTGGCTTGCCCCCCTGGCCCCGCCCCGCTTTGAGGGCTACCTGAAGCCCGGGGAGAGGGCCCTCCACGCCTACCGGGCCCGGGTGCTCCTCGGCCCCGAGGCCCGGGGGGCCTGCGTGGCCCGCCTTAGGACGCCCCTGGAGGAGGTGAGGGCCGAGGTGGACCTCGCCCGGAGGCCCCTGGAGCTCGTGAAGGAGGCCGAGCCCGCCCGGGTGCTGGAGGGGGCGGAGGGGGTTTTCCGCCTCCGGGTGAGAAACCCCGCCGACCACGCCGTGGAGGTGGAGCTCAAGGACATCCCCGGCCAAGGCCTCGCCATGGAGCCCTGGTCGGAGCGGGTGCGCTTGGGGCCCGGGGAAGAGCGGAGCTTCACCCTGGCCTTCCGGGCGGAGGCCGTGGGGGAGGCCGCGAACCAGCTCGTGGCCTTCCTCGGGGAGACCCCGGCGGCCTTCCCGGCGCAGGCCAAGGTGGCGGTCCTCCCCCTCCTCGCCCCGGAGCGCCTCTCCGTGGTGCGCCTGCCCTTCCGGGTGGAGGGCCAGGGGGACCTCCTCCTCCTCGGTTTCCGCCTCCCCCAAGGGGCGGAGTACCGCCCGGGCTCGGCCCGGCTGGACGGGGTGCCCGTGGAGGAGCCCAGGCTTCTTGGGGACGCCCTGGTCTTCCGCCTCCCCTTTAGGCCCGAGGGCACCCTCACCCTGGCCCTGCTCCACCGCGACCCCCTGCCCCCCCTTCAGGCCCCAAGCCTCACCCTGGTCCGGCTGGACCGGGAGCTTCCCCTCCAGGGAAAGCTGAGCCTCAAGGACTACGAGCGGGCCAAGCCCCTGCCCAAGGACCGGAAGGGCCTCATCCTCGAGCCCCAGGACGGGGCCATCGTGCAAGGGGAAGCGGTCTCCCTCAAGGTGGAGGCCCCCCTCGGGCCCATCCGGGTCGCGGTGAACGGCTTTGAGGTGCCCTCCCGCCTCCTCGGGGAGGCCCAGTACGACGAGGGGCGGAAGGTCCAGCGCCTCGCCTACTACGGGGTGCCCCTCGCCCCCGGGCGGAACGTGGTGGAGGTGGAGGGGCCGGGCTTTTACGACAAGGTGGAGGTGTTCCGCCCGGGGCCCGCCAAGGCCCTGGTCCTGGAGCCCGTGCGCCTCGTGGCCGATGGGCGCACCCCCCTGGAGTTCCGCCTGAAGGCGGTGGACGACCTGGGCCTCCCCACGGGCTTTGGCCTCGCCACCCTCGAGGCCGACCCCGAGCCCATCGCCCCCGACGCGAGCCTCCAGGAGACCGGCTACCAGGTGCTCCTCAAGGACGGGGTGGGAACCCTTCTCCTGAGGCCCCTCCTCGCCCCGCGGGAGGTCCGGGTCCGGGCCCGCTTCAACGAGCTGGAGCGGGAGTTCCGCCTCTTCGCCGGGGGAAGGGAGGAGCCCTTCTGGCTCGCCCAGGGAAGCGTGGGGGTGGCCTACCGTCCCGGGGAGCCTCCCAAGGCCTTCGGCCTCGCCCGGGGCTACGGGGAGCTTCCCCTGGGGGAGGGCCTCCTCCAGGTGGCGGTGGACACCACCGGGGGGCTTTCCCGCACCCCCGACCCCGGCCTCTTCCCCATCACCGGAAGCGGGGAGGAGGCCAAGCGCCCCCTCGCCTCCCACGACCCCCTGGCCTTCCGCTACGCCGCCTCCGGCCTCACCCTGAGCTACGAGCGGGGGGGCCTCGCCCCGGGGCTTGGGGAGGCCACGGCCCTAAGGCTTTCCACCCGGGGGGACCTCCGCCTCGAGGCCTTCCTCGGCCTCCTTCCCCGGGGCCAGGTGCGGGAGGAGATCGTCCCCGACGGCACCGCCTTCTACCGCCTCGCCCAAAGCCCGGCCCCCGGCTCCCTCCGCCTCACCCTCCAGGAGGGGGCCCGCCTCAAGGTCCTCTCCCCCGGCGTGGACTACACCTACGACTTCCGCACCGGGGAGATCGTCCTGGCGAGGCCCCTCTTTCCCCTCACCCCGGACTTCGCCCCCGTGCGCCTCATCGCCGAGTACGCCCCCCTCGCCTCCCCGAGGGACCTCCTCGCCGCCGGGGCCACCCTCACCCAGGAGGCGGGCCCCTGGCGCTTCAGCCTGGGGGGCTACGCCCTCGCCGCCTCCAGGGCCCTTTCAGGCTACGCCTTCGGGGCGGCGGTGGGCTACGAGGAGGGGGCGAACCGGGCCCGCCTCGAGGCCACCTACGCCGGGAAGTGGCGCTTCGGCCTCTCCGCCGGGCTCAAGGAGGGCCCCTGGGAGGCCCGGGGCGACCTCCTGGCCGAGGAGGGCGGGGTCCAGGGGAGCTTCCGCGCCGCCTACGACCTGGGGCCCGGCGTCCTCGCCCTGGAGCACACCACCCCCGCCCGCACCGGCCTCGTCTACGAGCAGAAGATTGCCCAGGGCTTCCGCTTCGGCCTCGGGGCGGGCTTCGCCTGGGCCGAGGGCAGGCCCTACCTCCTCGGGCGGGCCCTCTACGCCGAGGGCCGGGCCCGCTTCGGCCTCTCCCACGCCTACCTCCTCTCCGGGGCCCAGGAGACCCGGCTGGACCTCCTCTGGCCCCTGGGCGAGGCCCTGGACGCCGAGGGGAGCCTCGCCTACCTCTTTGGCTCGGGGCTCCAGGGGGCCTTCGGCCTGCGCCAGCGCCTGGGGAGCGCCAACCTCTCCCTCTCCTACCAGCTCCCCACGGCGAGCGGCGAGGGCAACCGGGCCCGCTTCGGCCTCGAGGCCCCCTTCCCCCTCACGCAGGAGCTCTCCGCCAACTTTAGCCTCTTCGCCCTCTACGCCCTCTCGGAGGGCCGGGCCGACCTCGGGGGCGGGGTGGGGCTCCGCTACGCCCGGGAGGGCCTGGTGGCCACCTTCGGCGTGGAGGCCGCCCTCGCCCCCAAGCTCCTCCTCCGGGGCGGGGCCGCGGGGAGCCTGGACCCGGAGAACACCCTGGCCCTGGACTTCACCTTGGGCCTCCTCCCCCGGGCCGAGGGCCGCTTCGGCCTGGCCTACGCCTTGAGGGCCTCCACCCTCTCCCTCCTCACCTACCACCGCTACGCCTCGGCGGATGGGGTCCTGGAGGGCCAGCTCGCCCTGGCCTACGCCCCCTCCCCCCTCTTCTCCCTTAGGCCCGCCCTGGGCTACCGCTACCCCTTCCCCGACCCCGCCGGGGCCACCTACGCCCTGGGCCTCTACGCCACCCTCTTCCCCTTGGACCCCTTGGGCCTAGGGGGCGGGGCGGCCTACACCTTCCAGCCCGCCACCGGGGCCCGCCACCTCGCCTTCTCCGTGGAGGGCACCCTGCGCCTCAGCCCCCTCTGGCTCTCCTTGGGCTACCAGTTCGGCGAGAGCCTCTTCGCCCCGGAAGGGGTGTACCTGAGGCTGGACGTCTTCGGAGGAAGCCGATGAGGAAGTCTCTTCTCGCCTTTTCTCTTGCCCTCCTTGGGCCCTTGGCCTTCGCCTTCACCCTCTCGGGCACCGTCTACGAGGACACCGTGGGGGCCGCAAACCCCGCGGACTTCGTCCCCCGGCCCGAGGTGAAGGTTCGGGCCTACGAGGACGTGAACGGCAACGGGGTCCTGGACTCGGAGGACCTCTTCCTCGGAGAGACCACCACGGACGCGGACGGCCACTACAGCTTTACCCTGACCGTCCCCAAGGTGATCGTCATCGTGGACTCCCGGAGCGTCTCCCCGAGGGCCGAGTTCAACTCTGGCTTCGGCCAGGGGGACGTCTGGGCCGAGCAGACCTACGGGCCAGACCCCGCCTCCAGCACCCTAGCCCTTGGCCCCCGCTACGGGGGGGCGGACCCTGGGGCCTCGGACGGCTTCCACCCCACGGACACCTCCCCCGCCGCCAACGCCGGGGCCAAGCACCGGGCCTGGCTGGATACCGGCCTTGGCGCGGACATCTCCGGGGTGAACTTCGCCTTCAGCTTCAACGTGGTCACCAACCTCCGGGGAGGGGGGACGGAGGACGACGACCCAAACGCAAACCGCACCGTTCAAGGGTCCTTGCGCCAGTTCCTGCAAAACGCCAACGCCATCGCCGGGCCCAACGCCATGCGCTTTGTCCCCGCCTCCCCCTATAGCCCCAACACCTCGGGCTCAGGGGGGAGCTGGTGGACCCTTTCCCTCACGAACCCCCTTCCCCCCCTCACCGATGGGGGCACCGTGGTGGACGGCACCGCCTACGATGCCCTCTCGCCGGACGCCCCGAGGGACACCAACCCTGGCTTCCTGGGAACGGGGGGCGCCGTGGGCTTGGACGGACTTCCCCTGCCCCCCGTGCCCCGCCCCGAGCTCGCCCTGGACCTCTCGGGCCAGCCCAACACCTCGGACACCATGGGCCTATGGCTCCAAGGCCCCAACCAGGTCGTGCGCAACCTGGCCATCTACGGCCAGCGCGGAAATCAAACGGGCGGCCAGGCGGCCCTTTACGTGGCGTCCGACGTGGGGGCTTCCGGGCCCGCCCTCCTGGAGCGCCTGGTGGTGGGCGCCCTCCCCGACGGCACCGACCCCGGCCCCACCAGGCAGAACCGCCGCTACGGCGTGCGCCTGGACGGGGTGGCCACGGTGCGCGGGAGCTTCTTCGCGTACAACGGCTATGGCCTCTTGGTCTACGGCCAATATGCCCAGGGAAGCCTCATAGAGGGAAACGAGTTCGCCTACAACGGCCCAAACTCCACCACCACTTCCGAGGACGCCGCCGACGGGGATACCGTGGCTTTTTGGAACTCCTCTCCCACGGCGTGGACCGCGACCACCACTTTCCGGGGCAACCTGGTGCGGGACGTGCGCCAGGTGTCGGAGGGTGGGGCCGGAACCGACCTGGGCAAGGGGCTTGAGCTCTGGTACTCCGGCACCCAGAACGTGCTTATAGAGAACAACACCATTCTCCGCGCCCGCACCGCCGGGGTGGGTATCCACGCCGGGGCCCAGGGCAACACCCTGCGCAAGAACGTCATCCAGGATACCCTGGGCTACGCCGGGCTAGGCGGGGCCGGGGTTCACCTCTCGGTGACGGGAGGCGCTCCCGTGGCCAACCGCATCACCCAGAACCACTTCGGAAATAACCAGGGCCTGGCCATAGACCTGGACGGCAACGCGTGGGGCGTCGGGGACGGCGTGACCCCAAACGACGGCAACTGCAACGACTCTACCCGGCCCAACCGGGGCCTGGACTTTCCCGTTATCGCCCGGGCCCAGGTGGTGGGGGCAAACCTCCTGGTGGAGGGCACCGCTTGCCCTGGGGTCAGGGTGGAGGTCTACAAGGCCCAGGCCGGGACGGGCGACTCCTCTGGCGGCCAGGGCTACGGGGAGGGCGTGGAGTACCTGGGCGCGGGCACGGCGGACGCCTCGGGCAACTTCTCCTTCCAGGTCCCAAAGGGAAGCCTCGCCCCCGGGGATGCGGTCACCGCCCTCGCCATGGACGCAAGCGGCAACACCTCGGAGTTCAGCGCCAACCGCCAGGTGCTCTTCGGCTACAGCCTCTCCGGCAGGGTCTACCACGACCGGGAGCCCGACGGGGCCAGGGGCCCCTCCGAGGACTGGTCCGACGGCGTCGCGGTTTACGTGAAGTTGGTCCAGGGAAGCGCCGTGGTGGCGGTGCAGGCCGTGGCCCCGGGGGCCGGCACCTACACCTTCACCGGGGTGGCCCCGGGGAGCTACACCCTGGTGCTGGACGACAACAACGACCTGGGGGACACCGCCCCCACCCCCCCTTCGGGCTGGCTCTTCGTTAACCCGGGCTCAGGGACCCTCTCGGTCTCGGTGGGGAGCGCCGACCTCGCGGGGCTGGACTTCGGCCTCTTCCACGGGGCCTTGGTGCAGGGCCGGGTCTTCTACGACGACGGGGAGGGGGGCGGCGCCGCCAACGACGCCCTGCAAAACGGCGCCGAGCGGGGGGTCCCTGGGGTCCTGGTCACCGCCACCGACGGCACCTCTACCCGCTCCGCCCTCACGGACGGCCTGGGGGCCTACCGCCTCTACTTGCCCTCTAGCTGGGGAAGCGTGGCCCTCTCCCACCCCTTGCGCCCCGCCACGGGCTACAACGACGGTGTGGCCGCCACCCGGGTCAATGACTTCGCCGAGGCCACGAGCCCAACCTCCCCCGGGGCCCAGGTGAGCCTCGGCCCCGCCTCGGCCCTCGCCGGGCAGGCCCTTGTCCGGAACTTCGGGGTGGTGCGGGAGAGCCGCTTCTACCCCTCCCAGTCGGGCCAGACCGCCTCCCCGGGCACCCTGGTCTACGCCCACCTCTTCCGCCCCGGCACCCTGGGGATGGCCGAGCTCCGCCTGGAGAACGCCCCTCTCTTCGGCTACTGGGCCCGGGTGGACCTGAACTGCGACGGCGCCTTCGGTCCCGGGGAGGACTTCGCCCCCCTGCCCCTGAGCTTCGCCGTGGGCTCCACCTGGCCCCGCGAGGCCGACGGGAGCCTTAGGGCCTGCGGGGTGGAGGTGCGGGTGCTGGTGCCCCCGGGCCTTCCGGCGGGGGCCTTGGACGTGGCCCTGGTGGGGGCCCGCCTGGCCTGGAGCGGAAGCCCGGTCCTGGAGGCCCTGAGCCTCACCGACACCACCCAGGTGAGCGGGCAAGAGGTGCGCCTTACCAAGGCCGTGCGCAACGTGACCCAGGGCACCCCCTTTGGCACCCTGGGGGAAGGAAGGCCAGGGGACGTGCTGGAGTACTGCGTGGCCTACCGCAACCTGGGGACCCTTCCCGTGAGCCAGTTCGTCCTCACCGACCCCGTTCCCTTCTTCGCCGACCCCCTCCTCTCCGTGGCGGACTACGGGGACCAGGCCATCCGCTTCACCACCCCTGCGGGCACCCTCTACCTCACCGCCGATGCCGGCGACGACGCCGGGGAGATCGCCTCGAGCCTGGTGCGGGTGCGGGTGGGGACCCTGGGTCCCGGGGAGAGCGGGGAGGTGTGCTACCGCGTCCGGATCCGCTGAGGCCCCCGATAAAATGGGCCTCCGACACCCTCTACCGGGCCCTGAACCGACCCCTGGCCTCGTCCTTTGAACTCTTTGCAAAGGGGTGGGGGCATCGGCGCTGGCCTTGGGGTGGGTGGCCTATGGGCTCATGGCGTGTCGGCGGGAGCGGCTGAAGTTGAGCTTCCACCAATGCCGACGGAGACTCATCGCGGGTAAGCTAAGCCTGGATTTGAGCCCTCTTATACCACCCCAGGCTGGCTTGCGCCAGCCTGGGGGCCCCGGGAAAGAAGGCCCACAGAGGCCTTAGGGCCTTGGCTTAGGCGAAGGATTCACGCCAAAAGGGTATTACCGGTGCAGGTGGAGGCCGCGTAAGTCCAGTTTATGTCGGCTCAACATCGCGCCACCGGGGAAAGAAAAGGGTCACCCTTAGCCCCGGCCTGGCGTCCTCGTACGCCACCCGACCGCCCAGCCAAGCCACCACCTGGTGCACCAAGGCGAGGCCGAGGCCCGTACCTCCGAAGGGTCCCTTAGCGAAGGGCTTTCCCAGATGGCCCCGGAGGGCTTCGGGCACCCCCGGACCGTGATCCCGCACCCAGAGCCTTACCTCTTCCCCTTCGGCCTCCACGCCCACTTCTACCGGGGGGCCCCCGTGGAGGCGAGCATTTTCCAGAAGGTTTTCCAGGATTCGCCTGAGGAGTTCCCTGTGGCCCAAGACCCACGCCGGCCCCTGGGCCACCAGCGCCGCTTCTTCCTCAGAGAGATTTTCCCGGACCAGCGCCTCCAGGTTCACGGGCTCGAGGTCTCCGGCCTCGAGGCGGGCGAGCTCCAGGAGGCCCTCCAAGGTGGCCCGCATGCGCCTCAGGGCGCGTTCCATCTCCGCGAGGGCCCGCTTGGCGTCCGCATCTCCGCTGGCCAGGGCCTCCACCTGGGCCTGGAGCACGGCGAGGGGGGTGCGGAGCTCGTGGGAAACGTACCGGGTGAAGGCCCGCTCCCGGGCGAGGGCGGCCCGCACCGCCGCCACCACCCGGTTGAAGGCCGCCACCACCTGGGCGAGCTCCGGCTCCGGGGGCCTCCCGAGGGGGTCGGGGAAGCGGAGGCGGGAGAGGTGCTCCAAGGCGCGGCCCAGGGACTCCAAGGGCCAGGTGAAGCGGCGAGCCAGGAAGAGGCCGAGAAGCCCGGAGAGGAGAAAAAGGGGGAGCAAGGGCAGGAACGCCGCCCGCCTGAAGTCCTTCAGGGCTTGGCGGTACTCCTCCACCCGGAGGTAGATCTCCAAGGTGTACCCTTGCCACTCCTGGCGAAGGCTTTGCCAGGCCTCTCCCTCCTTGGGCAGGAAGCCTCGTTCCAGAAGGGGCTTCTCCCCGTCCAGGACCCTAAAGCCGAAGATGTAGTGCCGCGCAAAGAGCTCGGTGCCGGGAAGCTCGGGCCCCGAGGGGGCGAGGACCAGGTTCTGGCGTATCTGGGCGGCGAGGTCCAGGAGGTCCCGGCGGATGTCCTGCTCCACCAGGTTCCGGAAGGAGAGGTAGCCGGTTAGGGCCTCGAGGGCCCCCACCAAAAAGGCCAGGAGGGCGAAGGCAACGGCCAGGCGAAGCCTGAGGCTCAAGGCTCCCCCAGCTTGTACCCCAGGGGCACCCGGGCCACCACCCAGGGGGCGAGCTTCCTGCGGAGTTGCCGCACATAGACCCTCAGCACGGCCTCGGACTCCGCCTGGGGGAAGACCCGTTCCAGGAGCTCTTCCCGAGGGAAGGCGCGGTCCGGGTGGGAGGCGAGGAGCTCCAACAGGGCAAACTCCTTGGGGGAAAGAGGGACCTCTTTGCCCTGCCAGAGCACCCGCCTGCGGGCGAAGTCCACCACCAGGGGCCCGCGGACCAGGGCGGGCGCCCGCACCTCCCTTCCCCGCCGGAGGAGGGCCCGCACCCGGGCCGCGAGCTCGTCCAGGTAAAAGGGCTTCACCAGGTAGTCGTCCCCGCCCAGGTCAAGCCCCTGGACGCGGTCCTCCAGGGCGTCCCGGGCGGTGAGGAAGAGGATCCCGCCCCGGTAGCCTCCCTGACGGAGCGCCTCCGCGAAGCGGAAGCCCGCCTCCTCTCCCTCCGGGAGCATCACGTCCAGCACCACGGCGTCGGGTTCGCCCTCCTCCAGGAGGCGGTAGGCCTCCTGCAGGCTTCCCGCGCCCAGGGCCTCGAGCCTTTCCCGCCTCAACCTCGCCAGGATGGGCTCCAGGAGCCCCGGCTCGTCCTCCACCACCAAGACCCTCATTCATCCCTAACATACAGGGCCAGGGCGCCGAGAAGGGTGAGGCCGGTGAGGCTCAGGGGCGCGAGGGGGGGCGGGACCCCTTTTCCCTCTCCCCTTTCGTTCCCGCCCGCCCCCTCTTCCTCCGCGTCCACCAGGAGGTAAGTCCCCGGAGCGAGGCCCTCGTTAAGCCGCTTTTCCAGGTGCTCAAAGAGGCCGAGGAAGCCCACCCCCGCCATGAGCCCCAGGACCAAGGCCGTGGCGAGGCGGAACCTCGGCGCCACGAGCCCAAGACCCGCCGCCGCGCCCCCGACGAAGGCCGTGAGGGGCGCGAGGAGTTGGACGCCCTCGGTGTGCCCCATGAGGAGGAGTTCTCCTCCGGTGAGGAAGAGCCCTCCTGCGGCGAAGAGGGCCACGAGTTCGGGAAAGCGGTGCCTAAGCCATTCCTTTTGGTTCTTCACGGTATCACCTCACTCCCGCTCCCAGGCCTTGCCGTCAAGGCCGTGGCAGTAGGCGCAAAAGTTGTTGGGGAGAACCCGGTTGAAGGCCTTTCCGTCCTCGGGGTTGCGGATGAGGGCGAGCTGGGCCTCCTGGAAGGCCCGGGCCAGGGCCAGCGCCTCAGGGGATACGCTCCCTGCGCCCCGGTGGCAGGCGGTGCACCGCTGGCCTCCCCCGTGCTCCGCCACCTCCCCGTGGCGGGAGGTGAAGTCTTGGCCGTGGTCCTTGGGGGCGTGGCAGCGGGCGCAGGCCTGGTCCTTCGGTCGCCCGAAGGCCGTGAAGATCGTTGCGTCCACCGGAGGGCTGGCCTTGGGAAGGGTGGAGGCCCGGGTCTTGCCGTCGTGGCAGGTGGCGCAGAAGCGCCCCAAGGAGTGCGGGCCGTGGGGCTCCAGGGACGGGCTTGGGGCCAGGCTCTTCCAGGCCTTGTCCCGGTCTAGGAGGGCGTGGCAGGTCTGGCAGGTGGTCCCCTTGGCCCCCAAGGCGGCGAAGTGGCGCTCGTGGCTGAAGACCACCCGGGCGGCGTTTTGGGGGGCGAAGACCTTCACCAGGTCCTGGGGGGGCTGCCAGGCCCGCGTGGGCTTGAGCCTTCCGCCTTCCACCTCCACGTACTGCCCGGGCACCGCCTGGAGGCCGGGAGGCAGAGGGCTTCCATCGGAGAGGAAAGCCACGCCCTTCTCCGGATCGTAGCGGACGAAGAGGTACCGCTTTCCCTCGGAGGCGAGGCCCAGGGCGAGGAGCAGGGCGAGGGCCAGGAGCCTCATGGGGCCACCCCCTGGCCCTGAACCCTCACCCGAACCCGATCGCTGACCCGCATGCCCATGAAGCTCGGGGCCTTGAGGCCGTAATCGCTGAGGCGCAGGGTGAAGTCCGCCTGGAAGAGAAGCCTTTGCCCCTCCGTGCGGTGGCGCACGGGAATGGCCACCTCGCGCCGCACGCCGTGCAGGTCCAAAATACCGAGCAAAACCCCTTTGGCCGGGTCCAACCCCTTCAGGGTGAGGCAGGCCCTGGGGTAGCGGTCCACCTGGAACATCTCCCGGGTGTGCCGGTCCCGCAGGGGCTCCTTGGAATCCCAGGCGGAGAGGTCCAGGCAGACCTGGCCCTCGAGGCGGCCTGAAGCCTCCTCGTAGGTCACCTCGCCCTCCAGGGTGGGGTTTTTGCCGCTGAAGGCGCCAAGGGGCGCCTGGGCCTCGTAGACCGCCTCTCCCGTGACCCGGTACCGCGCCGCAAGCGCCACGCCGGCCAGGAGCCCAAGCAGGGCGAGAAGCCGTAGCCCATCCCTAGTCATCCCCGAGCTCCACCTCCCTCGCCTATCCTCCCGGAGGGGCGTAAGGGAAACGTAAGCGGGCCCTCGGGCTTCCGGAAAGGAGTGGGCTAGACACCACGGAGGTAGGCCCTTCTCATGCGGCTCTACCCGCCCGTAGGCGGGAAGCCCCAAGGCCAATCCTTATCCTGGGACCCGCATGTTAAGATAACCCAAGTTGCTACCCAGCCATTTTCTGGGCCATGAGGCCCAGGTTGTGGGCCAGGACAAAGGTGAGGACCTTGATGACGAAGCCCGTTTGGGTCACGGCGTGGATGCGCCGGGGAAACAAGGCGTGAAGCATCCCCCCCACCGTCTCCACCACCCTCCGCCCCACGATGGCCAGGTACTGCATCCAAGGGAGATACCGCCGGCTGTTTCTCCTGCGGATGACCATGGGAACAACCCCCTGGGCCTCCCGAAGCAGGTCCTCGTACAAATGGCTCTCGTACCCCCGGTCCAGGTAGAGTTCTGCCCCCTCGGGAAGGTCCAGGGGAAGGAGGAGAAGGGAAGCCAGGTCGTGGAAGCTCCCCGGGGTCAGGTTCACCTCGTGGATGAACTTCCCGTCGTCCACCAGGAGGTGGAGCTTGAGGCCGTGGAAGTAGACCCGCTTGCTGGGGACGAAGCCGCGGTAGGCCTTGTCCGGGAAGAGGCGGGAGCGGGGGGCGCGGATGTTCTCGCAGGCGGGGAGGGGGAAGGTGTCTAGGGCGTAGGCCTGGGCCTGGTGGAGGTTTTTCCAAGCCTGGGCCAGGAGGTGGAGGAGAGGGAGAAGGAGGGGGTAGAGGGCGTGGAGCCTGCGGTTGAAGCGGCTTGGGGAGGGGACGTGGGTGAAGAGCCCGAGGTCTTTGGCGAGGGCCAGGGCCTTGTTGTGCTTGCCGCCGAGTTCCATGGCGGCGACAATGGCGAGGGTGAGGATGACGGAGGCGGGGGCCTTGGCTTGAGGGTCGTCCTTGTGGCCCATGGCCTTGAGGGCGTCGTCTATAATGCAGGTCACGCCCGAAGGGCGTACGTTCTAGGCCGCTATGACGCGCGAAAGCATAGCGGCCACTATTTTTTCAGGCCCAGGGATAGGTAGCAACTTGAGTTAGAATTACGTACGCATGCGCCTCTACCGCGTAGGCCTCTTCACCGACGTCTACTTCCCCAACCCCAACGGGGTCACCACCAGCGTCTACCTTCTTCTAAGGGAGTTAAGGCGCATGGGGCACGAGGCCTGGGTCATCGCCCCGGCGCACCCCGAGGCCCCGGAGGGCGAGGAGGGGGTGGTCCGGGTCCCCTCCGTGGCCTACCCCTTCTACGAGGGACAGCAGATCGCCCTTCCCTCGGCCCGCTACCTGCCCACGGACTTTGAGCTGGTCCACACCCACACCCCCTTGACCCTTGGGGTGTGGGGCCTGAGGATCGCCCGGAGCAAAAACCTCCCCCACGTATCCACCTTCCACACCCACTACGAGAAGTACGCCCACTACGTGCCCGGGCTGGCCATCCTGGACAAGTACACCGGCATCGTTCCCAGGCTGGCCAAGGCCTTCTACAACCGGGTGGAGGTGGTCATCGCCCCCACGGAGCCCGTAAAGCGCCTGGCGGAAAGCTACGGGATAGAAAGACCCATACGGGTGATCCCCACGGGGATTGACAACCGCCTCCTGGAGGAAGCCCCCCTCCCCTCCCCTTCCCCCTGGCCCGAGGGCAAGAGGCGCCTCATCACCGTGGGGCGGCTGGGGAAGGAAAAGAGCTTTGACGTGGTCCTGAGGGCGGTAGCGGATATCGCTAAGGAGGAAGACGTCTTCCTGGTCCACATCGGGGAAGGCCCCGAGCTTCCCCACCTCCAGGCCCTCGCCAAGGAACTCGGGATCGCCGAACGGGTGCGCTTCCTGGGCCCGGTGCCCTACCGCCTCATCGGGGGCTACTACCGCCTGGCGGAGCTCTTTCTCTTCGCCAGCGAGACGGAGACCCAGGGCCTGGTGATCTGGGAGGCCCAGGCCATGGGAGTCCCGGTGGTGGCCGTGGGGGCAGAGGGGGTGCTGGAGGGGGTGGAGGAGGGTAAGACGGGCTACCTCGTGCCCCCGAAGGACTTCCGCGCCCTGGCGGAGAAGGCCCTGGAGCTCCTCAGGGACGAGGAGAAGCGGCGGCGCTTCAGCCTAGAGGCCCGGGCCTTCGCCCTGGAGCGCTCGGCGGAGGCCATCGCCGAAAGGGTCGTGGCCATCTACGACGAGGCGAGCGAGATCCTCCGGGCGGAGCCCAGGAGGCTCATCTTTCCCTTTCCCCGCCTCCCCCGAAGTAACCTCGAGGATCGCCCAGGAGGTTTCTAGCCTGGCGGAGCAAAAAGGGAAGCCACCCCCCCTTGAGCCTCCGGGCCGAGGTGAGGACCAGGGCCTCGGGGACGTAGCGCACCGGGCCTAAGGCCTTGAGCTTCCAGCCTAAAAGAACGTCCTCCCTCGCCTCCACCTCGGGGAAGCCCCCCGCCCGGAGGGCCGCCTCCTTCAGGACCATCATGTTGGCCCCGGCGAGGTTAGGCCGCCCGAGGAGGGCCATGAGGTTAAGGAAGGCCCGGTAGCCCCACTCGGAAAAGGCGGCCTCCCAAGGGGAAACCCCATAGAAGCGCAAAGGCCCGTAGAGGGCCACGGCCCCTGGCGCCTTTTCGGCAAGCCTTTCCAGCCAGCGGGGCGTGGGCAGGGAGTCGGCGTCGGTCATGGCCACCCACTCCCCCCGCGCCGCCAAAAGCCCCGCCTGCCGGGCGAAGGCCACCCCCTTCCTCCCGCACAGGACCACCCTCGCCCCCAAGGCCTCCGCCACCTCCCGGGTGCGGTCTGAGGAGGCGTTGTCCACCACGATGACCTCGAGGGGCTTGAGGGTCTGGGCGAAGACGGCCTCGAGGGCCCCGGGAAGGTAGGCCTCCTCGTTGTGGGCGGGGATCACCACGCTGATCCGCACGGGTATACTCTAGCGTGTTTCGCTACCTGCCGTGGGCCCGGGAAGGGCTTTCCGTCCTCTTCCGCCTCCTCCTGGCCGTGGGCCTCATGGAGGGGGTGCGGAGCGGCTATTTCGCCGGTCTTCTGCCCTTCTACGCCCCAGAAAGGCTTCACCTGGGCCCCACCGCCTTTACCCTGGCCTACACCCTCCACCAGCTGGCGGAAAACCTCTCCAAAAGCCTCGGAGGGCTTCTGGCCGAACGGGTGGGCTTCGGGCTGACGGCGAGCCTTGCCGCCTTCACCGGGCTTCTCGCCCTCCTCCTCACCCCCATGGCCCAGGAGGCCTGGCTCCTGTGGGCTATGGGGCTTCTTTGGGGCCTCTCCATGTCCACCCTCTACCCGGGCCTCATGACCTACGCCAGCCGCATCGCCCTCCCGGGAAGGGAGGCCCGGGCGCTTTCCTTCACCCTCACCCTGGTCATGCCCTGGGTGGGGATCGGCCTCGTGGGGGTGGGCCAGGTGGCCCAGCGCCATCCCGAAGTGGGCCTTCACCTCCTCCTCTGGGGCCAGGCCCTGGGCCTGGGCCTGGCGCTGAGCCTTCTCCGTTTCCGCATCCCCGTGCCGCCGCCAAGCCGGGAACGCTACCCCCTCTTTCGCCTTCTCCTCTTCTTGCCCGCCGCCTTCGGCCAAACCTTCGCGCCCGCCTTGGTCTCCCTTTTCCTCCTGCGCTTTGCCAAGGAGAGGCTCGGCCTCGAGCCCGTGGAGCTGGGGGGTCTCCTCTTTCTGGGAGGAGGGCTCGCCTTCGGCCTCCTCCCCTTCACCGGGCGCCTGGTGGACCGGAGGGGCTACCGGCCGGCCCTGGTGGGCGGGCTCGGCCTCTTGGGCCTGGCCATGTTGCGCCTGGCCTTCGCCCCCTCCTTTGGGGAGGTGACCCTCCTAACCCTTTTGGCCGGGGTAGGCTTCAGCCTCTTTATGCCCGGCTGGAACGGCTTCCTGGCCAAAAACCTGCCCCAGGAGAACCGCGCCGCCATCTGGGGTACCCTGATGAGCGTGGAGGGGATGGGGGTCGCCCTGGGACCGGTGGTGGGAGGTGCCCTTTGGGAAAGCTTTGGCCTTCACGCCCCTTTCCTCGCGGGCGGCTCCATTTTTCTCCTCCTGAGCCTCTTCTACGCCCTATTCTTAGGGAGGGGTAGATGGAACTAGCCCTCGGCCTTCTCCTCCTCTACGGCCTCTCCGACCTCCTCTTCCGCTTCCTCGGGGTGGGGGCCTACGCCCACGGGAGCAGGCGGGAGCCCAAGGTGGCCCTCACCTTTGACGACGGCCCTTCGGAGGCCACGGAAGCCCTCCTCGCCCTCCTCGCCCGCCACGGGGTCAAGGCCACCTTCTTCCTCACCGGGGAACGGGCCAAGGCCAGGCCGGACCTGGTGGAGGCCATAAGGCGGGAAGGCCACCAGGTGGAAGACCACGGGGAGGGACACCGGGCCCTTTCGCTCCTCCTCCCCTGGGTAGAGTGGCGGCACATGGCCCAAAACCCCGGGCGCTACTACCGCCCGCCCCACGGCCTCCACACCCCCTTCACCCGCCTCTTCGCCCGCCTCTTGGGAAAGCGCGTCGCCCTTTGGGACCTCGAGGCCAAGGACTGGCTTCCCCTTCCCCCTGAGGCCCTGGCGGAAAGGCTCCTCTACTACCTGCGCCCAGGAAGCGTGGTCCTCCTGCACGACGGCCCCGAGCGCACCCTCCGCCTGCTTGAGCTTGCCCTCCCCAGGATGCTGGCCCTGGGCTACCGCCCCGTACCCTTGGACGAGCTTCCCCCAAGGCCCCTCTCCCCGAGGCTCGCCCTCATCCGGGGGCTCCAGGGGTTTGAAGAGCGCTACAACACCACGCATAGGGTGGTGCGGGCGGGGCTTGGCCCCTTTGACCTCTTCCGCCTGGAGAAGAAGCCCTTTCCCGGCCCCGACCTTCCCGGCCTCCCCCGGGGCACCCCCGCCATGGAGCTCCACCTGGAGAGCCAGCGGGCCATGGAGCTTACTCCCCTCGAGGCCATCCGGCACGTGCGGGAAAGCCTCAGGCGAGTGGCGGAACAGGTGGCCCAGGACCCAGAGGTGGCCCTGGTCTATAGCTACAGCCACCTGGCCCCCGGGGGACGGCTTTTTGGGTTCCACACCGTTCCCTTGCCCCTGTGGCTTGGGCTCATACCCAGCCTGGCTGGGGTCTGGTTCGTCTGGCTTTACCGGGGGGAGCTCCCGAGGAAGGAGCGCTTCCTGGCCGAGCTCGTCTACCTCACCCGGGAGGAGCTCCTAAGGCGATTCCCACCGTCCACTCCCGCTTCCCCACCCCCGGCACCCGGTGGACCCGGAAGCCCGCAAGGAGGAGGGCCCGCCTGAAGGCGCTTTGGGCGGAGTAGGTGGCGAGCCTCCCGCCCCGCTTCAGGCTCTTCCGGAGCTTAAGGAGGACGGGAAGGGACCAGGCCTCGGGGTTGGCCCTGGGGCTGAAGGGGTCCAGAAAGACCGCCGTGGCCCAGCGGGCGGGCAAGGCCACCTCCCGCACGTCCGCGAAGAGGAGGCGAAGCTCGCCCCAAGGGCCCTGGAAGCGCTCGGCGGGCCAGGCCCTTAGGATCTCCCCGAAGACCCTCTCCGCCCCGGGCAGGGGCAGGCGGATGGCGGCGAGGACCTCCTTGGGCAGGGGCTCCCGCTCCACCGCCAGGTAGGAAAGCCGCACCCCCCGCAAAAGGGCGCTTTCCAGGGCCACCCGGAAGTTCACCCCAAGCCCGAAGCCCACCTCCAGGACCCGGGGGGCAGGGTGGAGGTGGGTGAGGGTTTTTTCCAGGTAAAGCCTCCGCGCCTGGAGAAGCGCCCCCTGCCTGGGGTGGTAGGCCTCCCCGTACCCCGGGTGGAAGAGGGTGGGGGTGCCGTCTTGGGTGAGGCGAAGCTCCATCCTTATGGCTAGAATACCCCCATGGAGCTCACCCTTCTGGACAAGCTCTCCGGAACCCTGGTGAACGCCGCCACCGTGGCCCTGGGCACGGGGCTCGGCCTCCTCCTCCGGGGCAGGCTCCCCGAGCGCATGGCCCGGATCATGGTGCAGGGGGTGGGGCTCACCACCCTCTTCATCGGCCTCTCCATGGCCCAGGCCCTGGGGAAGGCGAAGGGGGGCGCGGTGGACGGGGTCGTGCTGGGCCTCGTGGCCTTGGTGCTGGGGGGGCTTCTTGGGGAGTGGTGGCGGCTGGAGGAGGGCCTCGAGGGCCTCGGGGAGAAGATCAAAAAGGCGGTGCGGGGCGGGGGGAGCTTCACCGAGGGCTTCGTGGCGGCGAGCCTCCTCTTCTGCGTGGGGCCCATGACTCTTCTCGGCTCCATCCAAAACGGCCTCACCGGGGACGCGAGCCTCCTCCTCCTCAAGGCCACCCTGGACGGGCTCTCCTCCATCGCCCTCACCAGCTCCTTCGGCGTGGGCGTGGGCTTCAGCGTCCTGGTGATCCTCCTCTACCAAGGGGGGGTGGCCCTCCTGGCGGGCACCCTGGCCCAGGCCCTCCCCAACCCGGGGGCGGACCCCAGGGTGCTCCTGGTGACCGGGGTGGGGGGGCTCATGGTGCTGGGGGTGGGGATCAACCTCCTCGGCCTCACCCGGGTGCGGGTGGCCTCCTTCCTCCCCGCCCTCCTCCTCGCCCCCCTGGTCTGGGCCTTGGCGGACTGGCTGAGCTAAGATAGCCCTCATGGAGCTTTCGCCCGAGCTCTTGCGCAAGCTGGAGGCCTTAGCCCAGATCCCCCTTTCCCCCGAGGAGGAGGCCCTTCTCCTCGAGGACCTAAGGCGCATCCTGGACTTCGTGGACGCCCTGCCCCAGGTGGAGGCGGAGGAAGAGGAGGAGGCCCAAGGGCGCCTCCGGGAGGACGAGCCCAGGCCCTCCTTGCCCCAGGCCCTGGCCCTCTCCGTGGCCCCCGAGGCCGAGGACGGCTTCTTCCGGGTGCCCCCGGTGCTGGAGTAGCCATGGTGGACCTCAAGCGCCTGCGCCAGGAGCCCGAGGTCTTCCACCGGGCCATCCGGGAAAAGGGGGTGGAGCTGGACCTCGAGGCCCTCCTCGCCCTGGACCGGGAGGTCCAGGACCTGAAGAAACGCCTCCAGGAGGTCCAGACCGAGCGCAACCAGGTGGCCAAGCGGGTTCCCAAGGCCCCCCCGGAGGAAAAGGAGGCCCTCGTCGCCCGGGGCAAGGCCTTAGGAGAGGAGGCGAAGCGGCTGGAGGAGGCCCTTAGGGAAAAGGAAGCGAGGCTCCAGGAGCTTCTCCTAAAGGTCCCCCTCCCCCCCTGGCCCGGGGCCCCCGTGGGGGGCGAGGAGGCGAACCAGGAGATCAAGCGGGTGGGAAGCCCCCCCGAGTTCCCCTTTCCTCCCCTGGACCACGTGGCCCTGATGGAGAAAAACGGCTGGTGGGAGCCCAGGATCAGCAAGGTCTCGGGGAGCCGCTCCTACGCCCTAAGGGGGGACCTCGCCCTCTACGAGCTCGCCCTCCTCCGCTTCGCCCTGGACTTCATGGCGAAGCGGGGTTTCCTCCCCCTCACCCTCCCCTCCTACGCCCGGGAGGAGGCCTTCCTCGGCACCGGCCACTTCCCCGCCTACCGGGACCAGGTCTGGGCCATCGCCGAGACCGACCTCTACCTCACGGGCACCGCCGAGGTGGTCCTAAACGCCCTGCACTCCGGGGAGATCCTCCCCCACGAGGCCCTGCCCCTCCGCTACGCGGGCTACGCCCCCGCCTTCCGCGCCGAGGCGGGAAGCTTCGGGAGGGACGTGCGGGGGCTTCTTCGGGTCCACCAGTTCCACAAGGTGGAGCAGTACGTGCTCACCGAGGCGAGCCTCGAGGCCTCCGACCGGGCCTTCCAGGAACTTTTAGACAACGCCGAGGAGATCCTCAGGCTTTTAGAGCTCCCCTACCGCCTGGTGGAGGTGGCCACGGGGGACATGGGCCCGGGCAAGTGGCGGCAGGTGGACCTGGAGGTCTTTCTGCCCTCGGAGGGGCGCTACCGGGAGACCCACTCCTGCTCCGCCCTTCTGGACTGGCAGGCGAGGCGGGCGGACCTGCGCTACCGCGACCCGGAGGGCCGGGTGCGCTACGCCTACACCCTCAACAACACCGCCCTGGCCACCCCCCGCATCCTGGCGATGCTCCTGGAAAACCACCAGATGGAGGACGGCCGGGTCCGGGTGCCCAAAGCCCTCGTCCCCTACCTGGGCAAGGAGGTGCTGGAGCCATGCGGATAGAGGCGGCCGAGCTCAGGATCCTGGAGCTTCCCCTGAAGTTCCGCTTTGAGACGAGCTTCGGGGTGCAGACCAAGAGGACCATCCTCCTCCTAAGGCTCTTCGGGGAGGGCTTGGAGGGCCTTGGGGAAGGGGTGATGGAGCGCCTTCCCCTCTACCGGGAAGAGACCGTGGAAAGCGCCCGGTACCTCCTCCAGGAGGTCTTTCTCCCCCGGGTCTTGGGGAAGGACCTCCCGAACCCCGAGGCCCTGCGGGAGGCCCTCGCCCCTTTTCGGGGAAACCCCATGGCCAAGGCCCTCTTGGAGATGGCCTTCTACGACCTCTGGGCCAAGGCCCTGGGGAAGCCCCTCTGGCAGGTCCTGGGCGGGGTGCGGCGGGAGGTGGAGGTGGGGGTCTCCCTGGGCATCCAGCCCTCGGTGGAGGAGACCCTAAAGGTGGTGGAAAGGCACCTCGAGGAGGGCTACCGCCGCATCAAGCTCAAGATCAAGCCGGGCTGGGACTACGAGGTCCTAAAGGCGGTGCGAAAGGCCTTCCCCGAGGCCACCCTCACCGCCGACGCCAACAGCGCCTATAGCCTCGCCGACCTCGCCCGGCTCAAGCGCCTGGACGAGCTTCAGCTGGACTACCTGGAGCAGCCCCTGGCCTACGACGACCTCCTGGACCACGCCAGGCTCCAGCGGGAGCTTTCCACCCCCATCTGCCTGGACGAGAGCCTGACGGGGGCGGAGAAGGCGAGGAAGGCCATAGAGCTTGGCGCGGGGCGGGTCTTCAACATCAAGCCCGCGAGGCTTGGGGGCCACGGGGAAAGCCTCCGGGTGCACGCCCTCGCCCAGAGCGCCGGGATCCCCCTCTGGATGGGGGGGATGCTGGAGGCCGGGGTGGGGCGGGCCCACAACCTCCACCTGGCCACCCTCCCCGGCTTCACCAAGCCCGGGGACGTGAGCTCGGCGAGCCGCTACTGGGAGGAGGACCTCATAGAGGAGGCCCTCGAGGCCAAAGACGGCCTCATGCCCGTCCCGGAGGGCGTGGGCCTTGGGGTCCACCTGAAGCTTCCCTTCGTGGAGCGCATCACCCTATGGCAGAGGTACGTGTCCGCGAGCTGAGGGGCTTTGAGGAGATGGAGGAAGTAGTCGCCCTCCAGCGGGAGGTCTGGGGGCGCGCGGAGAGCGACCTGGTGCCGAGGGGCCTCCTCATCGCCATTCAGGACGAGGGGGGGCTCGTGGCCGGGGCCTTCGCGGAGGGGAGGATGGTGGGCTTCGTCTTCGGCTTCCCCACCCAAGACCCCACCCTCCACCACTCCCACATGCTGGGGGTGCTGGAGGCCTACCGGGGCACGGGGGCGGCCCTCCTCCTCAAGCGCTTCCAGCGGGACTGGTGCTTGAGCCGGGGCATCCGCAAGGTGGTCTGGACCTTTGACCCCATGCGGGGGGTGAACGCGAGCTTCAACCTGCGGAAGCTCGGGGCCACGGCCAGGACCTACCTCCCCGACCACTACGGCCCCATGACGGGGATCAACGCCGGGGCCCCCTCGGACCGGGTGCTGGCCGAGTGGGACCTCCTCTCGGAAAGGGTCTACACCCGCCTCTACGCCCCCCCGCCCGAGCCCGAGGCGGCGGGCCTCCCCCAGGTGAACCGGGTGGAGGGGGAGGTGCCCCTGGAGGCGAGGCTGGACCTGGAAGGGGAAAGGCTCCTCTTCCAGATCCCCGAGGACTGGGGGCGGATCCTCCGGGAAGACCCGGCCCTCGCCCTGAGGTGGCGGGAGCACGCTCGGCAGGTCCTCCCCCACTACTTCGCCCGGGGCTTTCGCCTGGTGGACTTCCTCCGCCACCCCAACCGCTATGTCCTGGCTAAGGACGGAGATCTGGACCGCTGAGGTGGTCTACGCCGGCTTCGGCACCCCCATGCTCCGGGGGGGCTTGGCGGTGCAGGGCGGGTTCGTGGTGGGCCAGGGGAGCCTGGAGGAGCTCAAGGCCCGCTTTCCCGAAGCGGAGGTGGTCCACAAGGGGAAGGCCCTCCTCCCGCCCCCGGTGAACGCCCACACCCACCTGGACCTCTCCCTCCTCCCCCTCTACCGGGGGCCCTTCGCGGGCTTCCTCGCCCACGTGGTGGCCCACCGGGAAAGGCGGGGCCTCGAGGGGGCGAAGCGGGGCCTAGAGGAGCTTCTCGCCTCCGGGGCAGGGGCCTTCGCCGACATCGTCTTCAAAGACGAGGTCATGGACTTCCTCCTCGAGGAAAGCCCCCTCCCCGGCGTGGCCTTCTACGAGGTCTTCGCCCCGGAGCCCCAGGTGGCGGAGGAAGTCTTTGAGGCCGTGCGGCGGAAGGTGGAGGCCTGGCGGAGGCGGGAGGGCAAGGTGAAGGTGGGCCTTTCCCCCCACGCCCCCTACTCCGTGAGCCCCCCGCTCCTACAAAGGCTTGCGGCGTGGGCCAAGGCCGAGGGGATTCCCCTCATGGTCCACGCGGCGGAAAGCCTCGAGGAGGTGGCCTTTCTCCGGGAAGGCGGGGGGGCGCTTGCGGAGCTTCACCGCCGCTTCGCCAAAACCCCCTGGACCCCGCCCGGCACCACCCCCGTCCGCCACCTCCACGCCCTCGGGGTCCTGGGGCCCACCACCCTCCTCGTCCACGGGGTCCAGGTGGACGAAGAAGAGGTGCGGCTTCTCGCCGAAACCGGGACCAAGGTGGTCCTCTGCCCCCGGTCCAACGCGAACCTGGAGGTGGGGGAGGCCCCCCTCGCCCTCTACGCCAAGCACGGGGTGGAAGTGGCCCTCGGCACGGACTCCCGGGGCTCAAGCCCCGACCTGGACGTGAAGAACGAGGCCCGCTTCCTCTGGGACCGGGCGGAGCCCCGCCTCCTGGTGCGGGCCCTCACCCGGGGGGGGTACCGGGCCCTGGGCCTCCCCACCCCCCGGCTTACCCGGGGCACCGCCGCCTCTTTGGTACACTCCCTCTGATGCGCCCCCGTCCCCCCAACCCCTTCCCCACCCTCTGGGACGAGGGCATGCGCCACCTGGGCCCCCTCATCCTCTACAGCGCCTTCACCGGGGCCTTGACCGGGCTTCTGGTGGCCCTCCTCAACCTGGCCCTCCGGGCTCTGGGCCAGCTCGTGGGGCTTTTCTTCGGCTACCTGCCCCCGGAAGCCCCTGGGGAAGGGGGGCTCCTCCAGGCCTTCACCGGACCTAGCCCGTGGCCCCTGGCCTTCCTTCTGCCCCTCCTTTTCGCCCTGACCAGCCTTCTCGGCACCGGAAAGGGGCTTGCCGCCCTCCTCCTCCTTTCCCGGGAAGGGCGGGAAGCCCCTAGGCTCGCCCACCCCCGGGCGGTCCTGGGCGGGGTGCTGGAGCTCGCCCTCTACTCCCCCCTGGGGCGGGAAGGGCCTTTCGGCGTCCTCGGCCTGTGGCTCGGGAGCGCCCTGGACCGCCGCTTTCCCCGGGTGGGCGGGGGGCTAGCCTTCGCCGGGCTCGCCGCCGGGCTAGGGGCCGCCTTCCACGCCCCGGTGGCGGGGGCCCTTCTGGCCACGGAGATCCTCTACCGAAGCCTCCTCCTCGAGGCCCGGGCCCTCACCCCGGCCCTGATCGGGGCCCTCTCGGGCTTCGCCCTCTACGGGGCCTTCTTCGGCTACACCCCCCTTCTCCCCTTCCGGGTGGAGGTGGGCCTCGAGGCCTTGCCCGGAGGCCTCCTCACGGGGCTCCTCGCCGCCCTCCTTTCCGCCTCCTTCACGGAGGGCAGCCGCCTCCTGCAAAGGCGGCTCAAGCCCCTGGCCTTTCCCCTCAGGCACGGGCTTTTGGGCCTGGCCCTGGGGCTTAGCCTCCTCTTCCTGCCCGAGGCCCTGGGGACGGGCCTCGGATGGGTGGCGGTGGCCACCACCCCCCTCCTCTCCTCCCCGGCCCTCCTCCACCTCCTCCTCGCCAAGCTCCTCCTCCTCCTCCTGGCCCAGGGAACGCGGGCCTACGGGGGGCCTTACACCCCGGCCCTGGTCCTGGGAGGGCTCCTGGGGGCTCTCCTCGCCCGCCTCTTGGGACCCTTGGCCCTACCCTCGGAGGCCCTGGCCTTGGCCGGAGGAAGCGCCGTCCTAGCCGGGGTGGCCCGGGCCCCCTTCGCCGCCACGGTGCTGGCCGCCGAATGGGGAGGGTACGCCACCTTGCCCCTGGTCCTGCCCGCCGTCCTCCTGGCCTACGTCTTAAGCCCCTCCCACCCCTGGGAGGAGGGCCTTAAGGAAGCCCCGGCCACGCCGGAGGAGAATCCGTCTGAAACGCCTCCGCGAAGGGAACCCTCGCCTCCTGGCCAAGGAGGCGACGCCGGGCCCGGAAGTCCTCGAGGCTAACCGGCCAGCGGTAAAACTCCCGGTAGAAGGCGAACACCGCCTCCGCCACCTCCTGGGTCTCCGCGGTGTTCACGTAGACCCAGGGCCGGGAAAGCTCCCGCCTCGGGTAGTGGTAGAGGCGCACGGGGCTCCTGTGGGCCTCCCCCACCAGCTTGGGGATGCGGCAGAGCTTCAGGGCGGAAAGCACCGCCTGGTGGGTGGCCCGGTGGTCGGGGTGGACGTCCAGGGGGTCCCAGGTGACCACGGCGTCCGGGCGGAACTCGGCCATGAGCCGGGCCAGGGCCAGGGCCTCCTCCCTCCCGCCCGTGAGGAGGGTGTCCTGGAAGGGGAAGAAGCGGTACTCGGCCCCGATGAGGCCCGCCACGTAGGCCCCGTGCCCCTCCCGCACCCGGGCCACCTCCTCCGGGGGGGCCTCCCCGAAGTGGCTCGCGAACTCCCCTCTCGTCATCCAGACCAGCATCACCCGGTCCCCCCGCCTGGCGTGGAGGGCCAGGGTGCCCGCCGCCCCGATCTCGTCGTCGGGGTGGGCGAAGACCGCCATAAGGTTCATAAGGGGCAGTCTACCCTTCTTGCCCCAGCGGGGAAAACCCCTTAGGATGGAGCCTAACCATGGTCCGGGGCATTCGGGGCGCCATCACCGTGGAGGAGGACACGCCGGAGGCCATCCACCAGGCCACCCGGGAACTCCTCCTGAAGATGCTGGAGGCCAACGGCATCCAAAGCCACGAGGAGCTGGCCGCGGTGATCTTCACCGTCACCGAGGACCTGACCTCCGCCTTCCCCGCCGAGGCCGCAAGGCAGATCGGCATGCACCGGGTGCCCCTCCTCTCCGCCCGGGAGGTGCCGGTGCCGGGAAGCCTTCCCCGGGTGATCCGCGTCCTCGCCCTCTGGAACACCGACACCCCCCAGGACCGGGTGCGCCACGTGTACCTGAGGGAGGCGGTGCGGCTTCGGCCCGACCTGGAAAGCGCCCAGTAGCTAAACTCCCAGGACCTCGGCCCACGGGGTGGGCGCCTTGGGGCTCACGTAGCCCGTGTCCATCTGGGCGAGCTGGAGGCGGCCCGAGTACTCCTCGTTCACCGCGTGCCAGTAGGTGTACTCCTCAATCACCCAGATCCCCGACTCCCGGGCCCCGTTGCCGCTCGCCTTCACCCCGCCGAAGGGCAGGTGGGCCTCGGCGCCCACGGTGGTGTTGTTGATGCTGGTCATCCCGGCGCGGATGCCCACCTTGAAGAGGTAGGCCCAGTGGCGGTGGTTGGTGTAGATGGCGCTGGAGAGGCCGTAGGGGGTGCTGTTGGCCACCGCTATGGCCTCCTCTATCCCGTCCACCTTCACCAGGTTGATGGTGGGGCCGAAGATCTCCTCCTCAAAGAGGCGCATCCCGGGCCTTGCCTCCCAGACCGTGGGCCAGCCGTAAAGCCCCGCCTCGGGGTCGCCCAGGAAGTGGGGGTAGGGGTTTTCCCGGGTGATCCGCCCCCGGCCAAAGAGGAGCCTCGCCCCCTCCGCCTCCCCCACCCCGTAGTGCTCCTGCCAGCGGGCGAAGAGGCGCTCGTTGATGAAGGGCCCGTAGGTGACCTCGGGGTGGAGGAGGGGGTTCCCCACCCGGGTGGCCTCCACCTTCTCCAGGAAGCGCCGCTTGAACTCCTCGTAGATGGGGGCGTCCACCAGGATGTTCCCCGCCGAGGTGCACCGCTGGCCCCCCGTGGCGAAGGCGCTCCACCAGGCCCCCTCCACCGCAAGGTCCAGGTCGGCGTCCCGCATGACCACCAGGGGGTTCTTCCCCCCAAGCTCCAGGGTGGGGCGGATGAGGTTCCTCCCCGCCACCTCCCCGATCCAGCGGCCCACCTTGGTGGAGCCGGTGAAGGCGAACTTCTGGAGGAGACCCTCGTCCATGAGCTCCACCAGCCACTGCCCGGTGGAGTCCTTGCCCTCGCCGTGGACCAGGTTGATCACTCCAGGGGGAAGACCCGCCTCCTCAAAGAGCTTGACGAAGACGTAGGAGAGGGTCGGGGAGTCGTCGGAGGGCTTCCACACCACGGCGTTCCCGGTGAGCACCGCGGGGATGAGCTTCCAGCTCGGCACGGCGATGGGAAAGTTGCCCGCGGTGATCATCCCCACCACCCCGAGGGGCCTGCGGAAGGTGAAGAGCTCCTTATCGCGCATCTCGCTCGGCACGGTCTGGCCGTAGAGCCTCCGCCCCTCCGAGGCGAAGAAGAGGGCGGTGTCTATGGCCTCCTGCACGTCCCCCGCGGCCTCCTTCGGGGTCTTCCCCACCTCCCGCACCATGAGGCGGGTAAGGGTGGGCTTCTCCCTCTCCAGGATCTTGGCCAGGTTGAAGAGGACCTGGCCCCGCACCGGGGCGGGGGTGCGGCTCCACTCCAAGAAGGCCTCCCGCGCCTTCAGGGCCGCTTTGCGCAGGGTGTCCTTGGTGCCCTCGGGGAAGCGGGCCACCAGGTCCTCCCGGTCCGAGGGGTTTCTGCGCTCCAGGGGCCTACCCTCAAACACCTCCTCGCCGCCGATGAGGTGACCGAACTCCAGGGTGTTTCCGTACTTCCCGGGAAAGGTCCTCATGGAAACCTCCACCCGGAATTTTACCCCGCAAAGGGCTCAGCCGAACTTGGCCTTGAGGGCCCTAAGGGTGGCGGGGGGCACCAGCTTGGACACATCCCCCCCGTAGCGGGCGATCTCCTTGACCATGGTGCTGGAGACGAAGGCGTAGCGGGTGGCGGCGAGGATGAAGAGGGTTTCCAGGCCCGGGAGGAGCTGGCGGTTGAGGTGCGCCATCTGGAGCTCGTACTCGTAGTCGGAGACCGCCCGGAGCCCCTTCACGATGGCCTGGGCCCCCACCCGCTTCACGAAGTCCACCAGGAGGCCGGAGAAGGTGGCGGCCTCCACGTTCTTGAGGTGGGCCGTGGCCTCGCGGATGATCTTTAGGCGCTCCTCGGCGCTGAAGAGGTACTGGCCCCGCTTGTTGGGGTTCTCCAGCACGGCCACCGTGACCCGGTCAAAGAGGCGGCTCGCCCGCTGAATCACGTCCAGGTGGCCGTTGGTGAGGGGATCAAAGCTTCCCGGATAGACCACGTGCATCTAGACCTCCACCAGGGTGAGGGCGTTCTCCCCGTAGACCCGGCGCTCCCCCATGGGCAGGTAGAGGTCCTTGGGGTGCTGGAGGATATAAAGCCCTCCGGGCTCCACCAGGCCGCTTTCCAGGAGGGCCTGGAAGAGGGCCGGGAGGTCCAGGGCGTAGGGGGGAGCCATGAAGGCCACGGTGTACCGCTCCCCCCGGGCCTGGGCCTCTCGGAGGAAGACCTCCACGGGAAGAGGGACAACGCGCACGGGAAGGCCCGCGCGGCGGGCGTTCTCCTTGATGAGGGCGATGGCCTCTTGGTCCTTCTCCACCAAGGTGGCCTCAAAGCCCTCGCTGGCCGCCTCCAGCCCCACCGCCCCGCTCCCCGCGTAGAGGTCCAGGAAGCGCCCCCGCCTCGGGTAGCGGAGGCGTAGGTAGTCAAAGAGGGCCTTGCGCAGGCGCACCGGGGAAGGTCGCGCCGAGGCCGGCACCTTCAGGGGCACGCCCTTGGCCTTGCCGCCCAGGATCCGCAGCACCCCCTTAGCTTAAAGCTCCAGGGCCAGCTGGGCCAGACGGGCGAGGCCCTGGTCCAGGGTTTCCAGGGTGAGGAGGATGTCCAGGTGGGCCAAGGTGCTGGCCCGGCTCTCGGCGAGGCCGGCCTCGAGGCGGCGCAGGTGGGCCCGCCTGAGGCGCTGGAAGAACTCGCCCCCGTCCTCCCCGAGCACCTGCTCGGCCAGGGCCCGCTCCCCCGTGGCCAGGGCGGTGCCCACGCGCTCCAGGCGGGAAAGCACCCGGGAGGCCGCCGCAAGCAGGTCCTCCTTGCCCTCGGAGCTGAAGCGAAGGCCCTGAGCCCAAAGCCGCTCCGCCTGCCGCACCACCCTCCGGGCCAGGTCCCCCAGGTGCTCAAGCTCGCTCGCGGCCATGAAGAGCTTCACCGCCCTCTCCTCCCCCTCCCGGGGGGCCAGGGCCGAGGTGTAGAGGACGAGCTCCCGGGTCAGGGCGTCCACCTTCTCCTCGAGGGCCCTCAAGGAGGCCTCGCCTCCCTCCTCCTGGGCCAGCACCCGGATCGCCTGGACCAGCATCCCCCGCACCGCGTCCGCCACCCGGGCGAGCTCCCGCCGCGCCAGGGCCAGGGCGAGGAGGGGGGTGTCCAGGGCCTCCCAGCGCAGGTACTTGGGGGCCACCCTGCGCGAGGGAAGAAGCCCCTCCGCCCAGCGGGCGTAGGCCCCGGCGAGGGGCCAGTAGAGGAGGGCGTAGAGGGCGTGGCTCGCGAGGTGCCAGGCGAGGGCGCTCCAAGGAAGCCGCCCGGCGAGGGCCAGGAGGAGGAGGGAGAGGACCAGGCGGTGAGCCAGGAGGGGCAGGAAGAGGCGAAAGGCCTCCCTCCTCCCCCCGAGGGCCGCCCAAAGGAGGGTGCCCGTGGTCCCCACCCCGGCCCCGAGCACCAGGCCCGCCGCCGCCCACGGGGCTTGGGGGAGGAGGAGGGCGATGGCGGCCACGGCGTTGGCCGAGCCGAGGAGCCCCCCCAAAAGGAGGCCGAGCCCGTAGGCGGCGAGGGGAGAACCCACCCGCTCCGCCAGGGGGAGCCAGGGCCCCACCCCCGCCGCCATCTCCCCAAAGCCCAGGAAGAGGAGGCCAAGGCCCATGAGGAAAAGCCCACCCCGGCGCCAGGCGGGCACAAGAAAGAGGCCTAGCCCAAGGGCCAAGAAGCCCTCCCCCACCCCGCCCGCCGAGAGGGCGAGGAGGGCCACCCAGGGCGCCGCCCCGGCGGTGGCCGCAAGGGCGAGGAGGGCGGCTTGGGCATGGGCCAGCACCCCCACCTCCAGGAGGGCCAGCGCCAGGAGCCCAAGCCCCGAGCCGCTCCCCGAGAGGAGGCCGAGGAGGAAGCCCCAGAAGAGGCTCGCCCCCGGGGAGGCGAGGGCCTGGGCCACCGCATGGCGCCGCCCAGGCCAGGAGGCGAGGGCCTCGGAGACCAGGTGCAGGCCCAGGTAGAAGAGGGCGAGGCCCGCGAGGAAGCGCACCGGGGAAAGTATAAGGGAAGCCGGCCCGAGGGCCGGCCCTTGGTCGGGGAGACTGGATTTGAACCAGCGACCCCCTCGTCCCGAACGAGGTGCGCTACCGGGCTGCGCTACTCCCCGTAGCGGAGTCCAGTATAGGGGAGAAAGGCCCAAAGGTCAAAGGGGTTGACACCCTCCCGAGGTTTTCCTACACTAGCCCCTAACCGCGCCGGGGCGCGGCGAAAACCAGCCCGTTCTCTTATCCAGAGCGGTGGAGGGTACGGCCCTGCGAAACCGCGGCAACCTCCCGCCCCTTCCGTTCCATGGCCGGATGCGGGCGGGGCTGGTGCCAAGGCCGGCCCGGGCGGGGGAAACGCCCGGGGACGATAAGAGAGGGGGGTAAGCGCCACGCCCAACCCCTTCTTGGCGAGAGAACGGCCGCCGGGAAGGGGCTTTTTTGGCCCCTTCAAGGTCGCGCGCCCGCGCGACCCCAACGCCCCTGGCCGGGACTTGGGAAAGGAGGCCAAGGATGCGGTTTGAGACCCTTCAGCTCCACGCGGGCTACGAGCCCGAGCCCACCACCCTAAGCCGCCAGGTCCCCATCTACCCCACCACGAGCTACGTCTTCCAAAGCCCCGAGCACGCGGCGAGCCTCTTCGCCCTGAAGGTCCCAGGGAACATCTACTCCCGCATCATGAACCCCACGGTGGAGGTGCTGGAGAAGCGCCTCGCGGCCCTGGAGGGGGGAAAGGCCGCCCTCGCCACCTCTAGCGGCCACGCCGCCCAGTTCCTCGCCCTCACCACCCTGGCCCAGGCGGGGGACAACCTCGTCTCCACCCCCAACCTCTACGGGGGCACCTTCAACCAGTTCAAGGTGACCCTGAAAAGGCTCGGCATAGAGGTGCGCTTCACCTCCCGCGAGGAGCGCCCCGAGGAGTTTTTGGCCCTCACCGACGAGAGGACCCGGGCCTGGTGGGTGGAGTCCATCGGCAACCCCGCCTTGAACATCCCCGACCTCGAGGCCCTGGCCCAAGCGGCGAGGGAGGTGGGGGTGGCCCTCCTCGTGGACAACACCTTCGGCATGGGGGGCTACCTCCTTAGGCCCCTGGAGTGGGGGGCCGCCCTGGTCACCCACTCCCTCACCAAGTGGGTGGGGGGGCACGGGGCGGTGATCGCCGGGGCCATCGTGGACGGGGGGAACTTCCCCTGGGAAAACGGCCGCTACCCCTTGCTTACCGAGCCCCAGCCCGGCTACCACGGCCTGAGGTTCACCGAGGCCTTTGGAGAGCTCGCCTTCATCGCCAAGGCCCGGGCGGACGGCCTCCGGGACCAGGGGCAGGCCCTCGGGCCCTTTGAGGCCTGGGTGGTCCTCCTCGGCATGGAGACCCTCTCCTTAAGGGCCGAGCGCCACGTGGAAAACACCCTGCACCTCGCCCATTGGCTCCTGGAGCAACCCCAGGTGGCCTGGGTGAACTACCCGGGGCTAAAGGGCCATCCCCACCACGAAAGGGCAAGGAAGTACTTCAAGGGGAAGCCCGGGGCCGTCCTCACCTTCGGCCTGAAGGGCGGGTACGAGGCGGCGAAGCGCTTCATCTCCCGCCTCAAGCTCATCTCCCACCTGGCCAACGTGGGGGACACCCGCACCCTGGCCATCCACCCCGCCTCCACCACCCACTCCCAGCTCTCCCCAAAGGAGCAGGCCCAGGCCGGGGTTTCCCCGGAGATGGTCCGGCTTTCCGTGGGCTTGGAGCACGTGGAGGACCTGAAGGCGGAGCTCAAGGAGGCGCTGGCATGAGCGAGATCGCCCTCGAGGCCTGGGGGGAGCACGAGGCCCTCCTCCTCAAGCCCCCCCGCTCCCCCCTCTCCATCCCCCCACCCAAGCCCCGCACCGCCGTGCTCTTCCCCAGGCGGGAGGGGTTTTACACCGAGCTCGGGGGGTACCTCCCCGAGGTGCGCCTCCGCTTTGAGACCTACGGGACCCTCTCCCGCAGGCGGGATAACGCCGTCCTCGTCTTCCACGCCCTCACGGGAAGCGCCCACCTGGCGGGCACCTACGACGAGGAAACCTTTGGGGGCCTCTCCCCCCTGGAAAGGGCCTTCGGCCGGGAAGGCTGGTGGGACGGCCTGGTGGGCCCCGGGCGCATCCTGGACCCCGCCCTCTACTACGTGGTCTCCGCCAACCACCTGGGAAGCTGCTACGGCTCCACCGGCCCCCTCTCCCTGGACCCCCGCACGGGCCGCCCCTACGGGAAGGACTTCCCGCCCCTCACCCTTCGGGACCTGGCCCGGGCCCAGGCCAGGCTTCTGGACCACCTGGGGGTGGAGAGGGCCATCGTCATCGGGGGAAGCCTCGGGGGGATGGTGGCCCTGGAGTTCGCCCTCATGTACCCGGAAAGGGTGAGGAAGCTCGTGGTCCTCGCCGCCCCCGCCCGGCACGGCCCCTGGGCCCGGGCCTTCAACCACCTCTCCCGCCAGGCCATCCTCCAAGACCCCGAGTACCAAAGGGGAAACCCCGCCCCCAAGGGCCTGGCCCTCGCCCGGGGGATCGCCATGATGAGCTACCGGGCCCCCGAGGGGTTTGAGGCCCGCTGGGGGGCGGAGCCCGGGCTTGGGGAAACCTACCTGGACTACCAGGGGGAGAAGTTCCTCCGGCGCTTCCACGCCGAAAGCTACCTCGTCCTCTCCCGGGCCATGGACACCCACGACGTGGGCCGGGGCCGGGGCGGGGTGGAGGAGGCCCTGAAGCGCCTAAAGGCCATCCCCGCCCTCTTCGTGGGCATTGACACCGACCTCCTCTACCCCGCCTGGGAGGTGCGGCAAGCGGCCCGGATGGCGGGGGCCCGCTACCGGGAGATCAAAAGCCCCCACGGGCACGACGCCTTCCTCATAGAGACCGACCAGGTGGAGGAGATCCTCGAGGCCTTCCTCCCCTAATACCCCCCATGCTGGCTTGGGCCCCCGGCACCCCGCCTGGGCTTGGGTGAAGGATTCAGGCCGAAGGAGCACTTCGCTTCACTTCCCCACGCAGAAGTTCTGGAAGACCCGGGCCACCACCTCCTCCGCCACCTCCTTGCCCGTGAGGGCGGAAAGGGCTTTGGCCGCCTCCTCCAGGGCAAGGCCCATGAGGTCCTCGGGGAGGGAGAGGGCCTCCTCCAGGCGCTCCTTGGCCCTTTGGAGGGCCTCCACCTGGCGCTCGGTGAGGAGCACCTCTCCCCCCTCTCTCCCCAAAAGGGCTTCCCTCAGGGCCTCCTTGAGCCGGTCTAGGCCCTCCCCCGTGAGGCTGGACACGGGGAGAAACCCCGGGTCCTCCCAGGCCGGGGGAAGGTCGCTCTTGGTGGCCACCTTGAGGGTCCTCTCCCAGGGCAGGGGGGGCGGGGCGGGCCTGGGGAGGGAGCGGTCCACCACGTAGAGGACGAGGTCGGCCTCCTCGGCGATCCTCAGGGCCCGCTCCACCCCCATCCTCTCCAGGGGGTCCTCCGTCTCCCGCACCCCGGCGGTGTCCACGGCCACCAG
>NZ_JBWGQW010000018.1:0-36020 GCF_056332225.1 Thermus sp.
CTAAGGGCACGGCGAAGAGGGCGTAGGCTAGGGTTTGGCGCAGGTAGCGGTGAAAGCGCTCGTCCTGGAGGAGGGCCTGGTAGTTGGCGAGGCCCACGAACTCCCCCCGGGCGAGGCCCGACCAGGAGGTGAGGGAGAGGTAAAAGCTGGCCGCCACGGGGACCAGGGCGAAGACCCCCACGAGAAGGGTGGAGGGAAGGGCGAGGGAAAGGCCGTAGAACCTTTGGGCCATCTTCGGCCCCATGCTACGCCAACCGGGGAGGGGCGGGGGGAGGGAAACGCGCGAATGAGCTCAAAAAGCGCAAAACGGGCGGCCCAAGGGCCGCCCGGGGGAGACTTTCCCCTACTGGGCCATGATGGTAAAGGTCACAGTGGCCTCGTAGGTGCCCGCAGGGGGGTTCGTGCTGAAGACGAGCTTAAGAATAGGGGCGATGGCGTATTTACCGTTCTGGATGGCGAGGACCACGTCGCTATCCGTGGAGGCCAGAGTCAGGGAAGAGGCGGCAAAGGCCCAGCTCCCCGGGGTGGTCCCGGAACCCCAATCAGGAACGAAGGGGTTTGCGTAAGCCGGAGCCGTCTGCTTTTCCAGCACCACGGAGAGGATGGGGTCCGAGGTGGTGGCGCTGGCCACCAGCTTGCGGTTGGTGGCGTAGTTGGTCTCGTAGATGATGGTGGGGTACCAGGCGCAGAAGCGGTCCACGGTGGAGCAAGTGGAGGAGGAGGAGTAGTCGTCCACCGTAAGGCTTGCCGTGCCCGTGTCAATGGTGACGCTCTCGGAGCCGGTCACCGTCACGGTGAAGGTCTTGGTGGCCGAGGCATCTGCCAGGGCCAGTCCCGCCAAAAGGCCAACCAACGCCAAGAGGGCTTTGCGCATACTCAACCTCCTTAGGTAGGGGAGCCTAGCGGCCAGGGGCCCTCGGGTCAAGGGGTTTAGCGCGCGTTACCCCCCCATTCGGGCAAAAAGCCCCCTAGGGCAGGTCCTGCTCCTCCAGGGGGCGCAAGGGGAAGGTGAGGCAGAGGACGAGGGGGCCTGGGGCTCTTAGGTCCACCTCCTCCAGGGGCCCACCCTCCGGCGAGGCGAGCCTGGCCCCTTGGGCGTAGGGCCCCTCGAGGCCTAAGCGGTAGCGCCCCGGGGGAAGGAGGCCCCCTTCGCCGTTTTGCAGGAGGAGGGTGGCGGCCTCCCCCCTCAGCCGGACCTGAACGCCCCGGAGAAGGCGGTCGGGGTCCACCCCGGGGATGCCAAAGGTTTCCCCGGGGCCTGGGGTGGGGGGGCAGTAGCGGAGGCTCAGGGCCACGGAAAGGGCGGGAAGGGCCTTGAGGGCGAGGGTCTTATCCTCCCTCAGCTCCACCTCCACCTCCTTCACCACCCGGTCCCCTTGGAGGAAGCCAAGCCCCTCCGGGGCCCTCAGGCGGTAGACCCCAGGGGGGAGGCGGAGGGCCCCGGCGCCCCCGGAGAGGGGAAGGAGGAAGGGGCCCGAGGGGCCCGAGAGGGCGAGGTGGGAGGCCTCGGCCCCCTCCACCCGCACCCCGAGGGTAGGCCAGGAGAGGGGGTAAAGGGGTAGGTCAAAGGCCAGGGCCCCCGCGAGGCCAAAGCGCTGGAGGCCTCCCCCGGCGAAGCCCAGGGAGGCCCGGAGGCTTAAGGGGGCAAGGCTCGCCCCAAAGGTAAGGCCAAGCCCCTGGGGCTCAAGGTCCAGGCTTCCCTCCAAACCCAAGGGCCCCGCCTCGGTGGGGAGGGTGGTGCGGGCCTCGAGGCCGTAGCGGAGGGCATCCCCGTCCCAAAAGAGGCGTTCCGCCAGGCGCTCCTCGCCACTTCCCAGCACGTGGAAGAGGGAAAGGCGAAGGCGGCGGCTATTCAGGCCGAAGTCCCCCCGCACCTCCACGGTCCCCAGGACCGGAACCCCAAGGTAGGCGGTGAGGGCAGGCTCCGAGGCGAAGCGCACCCCAAGCCCGGCCCCGACGCCGCCTCCCAGGGCCAGGGCGCCCTGGAGGTAGCCGCCTCCCGCGCCCACCCCCCCCTGGAGGTTCCAGGGGCCCTGCCCGTAGGCCCCGGAAAGGGCCCAGTAGCCCGGGGCGAGCTGGCCTAAGAGGGCAAAGCGCTCCCCCGCCCCGCCCCCCAGGAGGCTTCCCTCGAGGCGGTAATGCCAGGGGTAGCCCAGGTTCCCCGCCAGGCGAAAGCCCTGCCCGGCGTAGCTGAGGCCGGCCTGAAGCTTGCCAGAGGTGCTGGCGCCCGCCGTGAGGTTGAGCCCCTCCTGGAGGAGGTAGCGGAGGGAAAGGCCGAGGGCGGGGCCCAGGGAAACCCCCAGGCCGAAAAGGGGGTCATCGTAGGCCAGGGAGGCGGACCGCGGGTCCAGGCGGTAGGCCAGGTAGCCGAGCCTCCGCCCCTCCCCGTCCAGAAGGGGGCCTTCCCCGGCAAGGGCGAAGCCCTGCCCGCTCGTCCAAAGGAGCCTCGAGGGGAGCTTGGCCCAATCGTGGAAGGGCGGAGGGGGGGCGGGCTTGGCGGGGACGCGCACGGCCAGGCTCGCCCCCCCAAGCCGCACCAGGACCTGCCCGTCCTGGCCCCCGCCCCGCACCCAAAGGAGGAGGGTGCGTTCCTCCCCCGGGGCGAGGACCCCTTGGGGTTCCGCCCGCACCACGAGAAGCCCCACCCCCAGGGCCTCAGGCGGCAGGGAGAGGGGCAGGTTGCCCAGGTTGAGGGCCCGAAGGCGCACCGCCCCCACCTCTCCCAGGGCGAGCTCCGGGGCTTCCAAAAGCTCCAGGTGGGCCCGGGCCAGGGGCTTCACCCGGAAGGGGTAGACCCTCTCCCCAAGGCGCAAGGGGTACTCCCCAGGGGGCAGGTTGGGGACACGGAAGGTGAGGACGACCCCCTCCCCCAGGGGCTCAGGGGGAAGGAGGAGGGCGAAGCCCGGGGGCAGGACCGGCTCTCCCCCGCCCTCCAGAACCAGGGTGACCGCCTCCCCGGGAGCGCCCTCCAGGGGCCCAAGGGGGGCGGCCAAGGCCAGGCTCAAGCTAAGGAAGGTCCAAGCGAGCGCGAACCGCATAGGCGTAAACCCCATCGTCCAGGATGAGCTGCACCAGGTAGCTCCCCGGGGCAAGCCGGGGCAAGGGAACCGGCACCGCCTTGGGGTTTTGGGGGAGGAAGGTGTAAGTGCCCAAGTACCCCTCGGCCACCACCCCCTTAGCCCCCACCACCTGGTAGCGGACCAGGGGGCGGTAGAGGCGGCTTCCCCGGTTTTCCCCGAGGAAAACCAGCCTTTCCCCTTCCCTCTTGGCCTCCAGGAAGCGGACCTCGGGCTTCCCCCCGTGGCTTGCCGCCACCAAGACGGCGTAGCGCTGGACCAGGTTCACCCCCACCCGCACCCCCTCCCCGGAGCCCTGGGCCCCGGAAAGGGGCTCGGGGGTGAGGAGGAGGTAGGCGTAGCGCGACCCCTCCAGGTCCGAAGGGGCCTGCACCCTGAGGCCCACCCGGGCCCTGCCCCGGGGGGGCACCACCACCTCGGGGGCCTCGAGGAAGAGGCCGCCCGCGAGGCTTTGAGGAAGGCTTCCCGGGGGCAGGAAGCCCTGGTCCTCGCGGTAGTCCGCCACCTCCACCCGCACCCTAAGGGGGTTTGGCCCCTCGTTCCTCAGGGAGAGGACGAGGCCCGCCTCGCCCCCAGGGGCGAGCTCCAGGGCCTGGACCAGGTCGTCTTCCAGGACGAGCCCCTGGGCCAGGACCGCGCCGGAAGCCAGAAGTAGGGGGAAAAGAGCCCTCATCGCACCTCCACGGAAAGGTTCAGGGCGTTCCGCCCCTCCTTGAACTCGGTCTGGGTGGCGAGCCGCACGTGGTAGCGGGGGTCGCCCGGGTTCTCGGGGTCGGCGAGCTCCAAAAAGAGGGCGTAGGTCCCGGGGGCCTCGGGGGCCTGGGCGCGGTAGGCGTACGCCTTCCTCTCCCCTGCGGGCGGGCCGAAGAAGCGCTCCTCCAAGGGGCGGATCACCGCGAAGCCGTCCTTTTTCCGCACGAAGACGAGGCGGAGGGCCTTGGGGTTGTAGAGGCTCCCGAAGCCCAGGTTCTCGAGGTCCAGGGTGAGGGAGAGGGGCTCGCCTAAGGAGAGGCGAACCCGGTCCACCTCCGCCCGCCTCAGGTGGAGGCGGTAGCCCAGGTCGCGCTTTAGGGCCTCTAGGAGGCTTCTCTCGCCGAAGGGGGTGGCCCTGAGCCAGGCCAGGAAGCCCGGGTGGTAGTTCAGGTTCAAGACGCTGAAGCGGAAGCGGCGAAAGCTCTCATAAACATAGCGCCCTGGGTCTTCCCCAGGGGGGACGTAAGGGCTTGGGGTGCAGGTCTCCCCGCCCATCACGGTGTAAAGGGCGTCCGCGCTCCAGTAGGCCTTCTCCCGCTCCTGCTTTTGCCCTGGGTCGTAGTAGTAGGTGCCGTAGTCGTTCTCGGAGGCCAGGAAGCAGTCGTTGTGGGCCCCCAGGCGGGCCTTCAGGGAACCCCCGTGGGCCTCGGAGGGGGTGAGGGGGGTGAAGAAGGAGGCATCGGGGTAGGTTCCGGCGGGGCCCCCCGCCTCGAGCTCCAGGAGCTTGGCCTTGGCCATGGGGTAGCGCAGGGCCACGAGCTTCCCCGGAACCTCCTCTAGAAGGGCCCGCACCAGCTCCAGGGTCTTCTGGTTAGGGAGCTTGCGGTCGTAGTTCCCCTGGCCGCAAGGGGGCTGGGACCCCTCCTGGTAGCCGGGGAGGGGGTCCATGAGGGCCTCCTCGGGGCTTGCCGAGTGCCACTCCCCCCAGGGCCCGATGAGGCCGGCCTCGAGGTAGGCGATGGCCCCGAGGTGGGCCCGGAGAACGGGACCCACCTGGCGGAGGTGGGCGAGGATCCTGGCCTCGGGGGGGTCGCAGTAGGTGGGCCCCCCTGGGCGGTTCTCCTCGGGGCGGTAGGCGAAGCGGAGGACGAGCTTGACCCCCGCCCGCTTGGCGCTTTCCAGGTCCCCTTCCAGGGTAGCCAGGAAGCTTTGGGGAAGGCGGTCCTGCCCGGCGAAGGCGTGGAGGTAGTAGGTGCGGCGGATGAGGCGCACCTCAAAGCCCCGCTCCCGGGCCTCCCTCACCTTGGCCGAGGCGTCCAGGGCGGGTTCGTCGGGGTAGTAGCTGTCCGAGGCGAAGCCCCGCTCGGGGTTCGGCACCTCGGAGGGGGTGGGGAGAAACTCCGAGACCGGCGAGGTGGCCCTAAGGGGGGTGGAAGGGGAGGCGCCGCACCCCCAAAGGAGGAAGAGGAAGGGGAGGACAAGGAGCAAACCCACCTTACTCCCCCACGGCAAGGCCTAAGGTGTAGCGGCTAGGGAGGTCCAAAAGCCGCTCCGGCCTCGCCTCTTCCCCCAAGGGAAGGCGGTAAAGCCCCCCGGGGCCCTGCCCCGAGGCGTCGGTGCTGGTCACCAGGTAGAGGGCCTCCCCCACCACGGCGAGCCCCCAGGGGTCGGGGAGCCCCTTCGCCAAAACCTGGGCGAAGCGGTCCAGGGCCTGCACCTCAGGGGAAGGGCCCCAGGCCCCCTTGGCAAGGCGCACCACCCGCCCGTCCCCGTCCTTGCTCCCGGAGAGGTAGAGGTTCCCCTTGGCGTCCAGGGCAAGCCCCCGGATGGGGTTCAGGGTCTCGGGCAGGGCGAAGGCGGCCTTGGGGTGCATCTCCTGGTCCAGGAGGAGGACCACCCCCCAGGTGGTGGCCACGAAGAGCCCCTCGGGGGCGGGGAGGAGGGTCTGGGGGTAGCCGTACCGGGAGGCAGGGAAGGGAAAGCGGGCGAGGGGCTCACTCCCCTCCTTGCCGTAGACCAGGAGGGCGGGCTCACCCCGCACCTGCCCCGACCAGTCCACGGCGCTGGAGGCCACGTAGACCCGCTCCCCGTCCGCCGCGACCCCCATGGGGTAGTGGGCCCCAAGAAGGACCCGGAGGGCCTTGCCGTCTGGCGTAAGCTCCGCCACCCGCCCCGCGGGCGCGGGGGCGTCGGGGCGGCCCACGTACTCCGCCACGTAGACCTTGCCCCCGGCGTAGGCCACGCTCCAGGGCTGCTGGAAGCCCGGCCAGCGGTCCACCACCTTGGGCCCCTCGAGGTCCAGCACCACCACGGTGCTGTCCCCGGCGTTGCCCACGTAAGCCTTCTGGGCCAGGGACCAAGCGAAAAGAGCAACCCAAACCGCCACCCACAAGACCTTACCCAATGCCTTCATCTTTACCCTCCTTTCTTCATCTTCCCATACACACCGCGGGCCTTTTCCGCGGCGTAGCGGGCCACATCCTCAGGGGGCCCCGCCAGGGCGAGGCCCTCGGCCTGAAGGCGCCGGGCGAACCCCTCGGCCACCCTCCGGCTCCGGAAGACCCCGCCCATGTAGGCGGCCCTTTTGGCCCCCACCCGGCGGGACAAGGCGAGGGCCAGGAGGGCGAGCTCCTCCGCCGCCCCCTCCAGCACCTCGAGGGCCCCCTCGTCCCCCTCCTCGGCCAGGCGGTCCACCTCTTGGGCCAGGGAGGCCACCCTGGACCTCAGGGCCCGGGGCTCGGCCTCGAGGAAGGCCAGAAGGCCGAGGAGGTCCCCCTGGCCGAACCTTTGGGGAAGCCGGAGGAGGCGGGTGGGAGGGGCCCTTCCGTCCTCGGCCCGGCTCGCCCGGTTCAGGGCGCGAAGCCCGATCCAGTAGGCGCTCCCCTCGTCGCCGAAGAGGGGGCCGTACCCCCCGGCCCGCCCCTCCCCCAAGGGACCCCGGCCGTAGGCCATGGAGCCGGTCCCCGCCACCACCAAGACCCCTTCCCCTTCGCCGAAGGCCGCCTCAAAGGCCAGGGCCACGTCGTTTTGCAGGAGGAAGGGGCAGGGCAGAACCCCCTCCAGGGCCTCGCGGTAGGCCCGGTCCCAGGCCGCCACCTCGCCGTACCCGCCGAGGCCCGCCACCACGTAGGCCGGAGGGGGAAGCCCCTTCAGGGCCTCCCGGAACACGGCCTCCACCCCCTCCCGCCCCACGGCGGGCAGGTAGGCGGTGCCGAGGACCCGCTCCGCCACCACCCTCCCCGCCCCGTCCACCGCCACGAAGCGGGTCTTGGTGCCCCCGCCGTCCGCCCCCAGGAAGATCACGCCTCCACCACCTCCACCTCCTTAAGGAGGGCCTCCACCTCCTCCCGGTCCACCCTCCCCCCGCCCCGGCCCACGTTGGCCGCGGCCGCGGCCACGGCGAAGGCCAGGGCCTTTGGCAGGGGCTCTCCCCGCTCCCGGGCGAGGAGGAAGGCCCCAAGAAAGGTGTCCCCGGAGCCCACGGGGTTCCCCTCCCGCCTCGGGCCGCGGGCGAGAAAGGCCCCTTCCGGGCCCGCATAGAGCGCCCCCGCCTCCCCCAAGGAGGCCAGCACCCCCACCCCGTAGCGGCGGTGGAGGGCCCGGGCCGCCCGGAGGGGTGGCCCTGGGAGGAGGGCGGCGAGCTCCTTGCGGTTGGGCTTGACCAGGTCCACCCCGAGCTCCAGGGCCTTGGGGAAGGCCTGGAGGGAGTCCACGGCGAAGGGCCGGAAGGCCTTTAGGAGAGCCTCCGGGGGAAGCCCCTTGGGCAGGCTTCCCGAAAGCACCCTCACCCCCCCTTCCGCGGCCAGGCGGGCCGCGGCCTCGAGGAAGCCCTCGGGCACCGGGGGGCAGGGCTCGTAGACCTCCGTGACCCCCTTGGGGTCGGCGAGGACGTGGCAGGCCCGCCCCCCTGTGCCGGGGAGGGGCCTTAGGGGAAGCCCCTCCTCCCGGGCAAGCCCCAAAAGGGCCTCCCCCCATACCCCGCCCAGGGGGGCCACGGCCAGGGCCTCGCCCCCAAGGCGCACCACCGCCCGGACCAGGTTGAGCCCCTTGCCCCCGGCCAGGGCCTCCACCCGGGCCACCCGGTGGAGGGCCCCCCGTCTGAGGGGCCTTTCCAGGTGGAGGACGCGGTCCAGGCAGGGGCAGGGGGTGAGGGCCAGGATCATAGGCGCACGGCGTAGGTGAGGTGCCGCGGGCGGTCGGGGTCTAAGCCCCGCTCCCGGGCGAGCCGGTGGGCGAAGAGCTGGATCCTCACCAGGGAAAGGGGAAGGTCCAGGACCCCCCCCGGGAGGACCACCACCCGGGCCCCAAGCCCGGAAAGCTCCTCCAGGAGGGGCTCCTCCATGGGGTGGCTCTTAAGGAGGAAGACCACGGTGCCCTCGGAAACCAGGCTCTTCGGCCCGTGGCGGAACTCCAGGCTCTGGAAGGCCTCGGCCCAGACCAGGGCCGTTTCCTTGAGCTTCAGGGCCGCCTCCTGGGCCACCCCCCAGGCCGCTCCCACCCCCAGGAAGAAGTAGGCCTCTCCCCGGGGGAAGTCCCCGGGAGCCTCCAAGACCCCGGCCAGGCGCCCGGGAAGGCCGCGAAGCCCCTCCTCCCCCGTGAGGGCCCGCAGGACGTAGACCAGGGCGCTGGAAAAGGACCGGGTCTGGACGATGGCCTCTTCCTCCGCCCGGGAAAGGACCACCACCTGGGCGAAGAGGTGGTGCCCAGGGCCCGAATCGCGGGTGGTGAGGAGCCAGGCGGGAAGGCCCAAGGCCCGCACCGCCTGCAAAAGCTCCGTGGTCTCGCCCGAGCGGGAGATGCCCACCACCTGCTCCCATCCCCTAAGCCCCTCGGGGAAGAGCATGGCCTCCCCGGAGGGGAGGGCGAGGGCATCCTTTCCCCTTTGGCGGGCCAGGTGGGCCGCCACCTGGGCCAGAAAGTAGCTGGACCCCGAGCCCAGGAAGAGGGTGGGGCCTTTGGGAAGCCCCACCCGGTCCGCCAAGTCCAAGGCCTCGCGCCAGGCCTCCCCGCTTGCCAGGATCTCTTCCAGCATGCCCATGCTTCACTCCTCCGTGATCCACCCCGCTACCCCGCCCAGAGGGGCGAAGAAGCCGAGGGCCTTGCGGCCCCACTTGCCCTTTTCCGCCAGCACGTACACCGCCTTGGCCCGCCCCGCCAGGGCCCTCGCCACCTGGGCCTCGGGCTCGTCCCGCATGAAAAACCCCTCCTCGTTCACCGCGGTGGCCCCCACGAAGAGGAGGTCCAGGGGCGGGACGCGCCGGGCGCTCTCCACCGCCAAGGGGCCCACCAGCTCGTAGGAGTAGGTGTTGAGCTCCCCCTCCAGGACGTGGACCCGGGTCTTGGGGTAGGAATAAAGCTCCACGGCGATGTTCACCGCGTTGGTCACCACCTCCAGGGCCCGGTAGCGGAGGAGGCGGCTGAAGAGGGTGCAGGTGGAGCCCCCGGAAAGCCCGATGCGCATCCCCTCCCGCACCAGAGCGAGGGCCTTCTCGGCGATGCGGCGCTTGGCCTCAACCCCCTCTTCCAGCTTCCCCGCCATCTCCCCCACGTAGCGCACGGCGGCGAAGAGGGCCGCCCCGCCCCGCCTCCGCTCCACGAGGCCCTTGGCCTCGAGGCGCGCCAGGGCCCGCCGCACCGTGGACGGGTGGAGGCCGAGCTCCCGGGCCAGGTCCAGCACCCTCATCCCCTCGCGGGCCTGGACCAGGGAGAGCACCCGGGCGTCCGCCACCTTCCTCGGCACGCCCTCAGGGTAAGCGAACGGGACCCCGGCCTCGCCGGGTTAACGCTCGCATGCCCTCCATTCGCGCAAATCAAGGGCGGGGGTGGCCCGGGCGGAGGTAGGCTAACCCCGTGGAAGCGAGGGAAGCGGTGGAAGCGGCCTGGCGGCGGGGAGAGGCCCTCCTCGCGGTGAACGGGGTGAACCTGGAGACCGCCCAGGCGGTGGTCCGGGGGGCGGAGCGGGCAGGGAGGCCCATCTTTCTCATGTTCTCGCAAAACAGCGTGGCCTACGCCGGCCTGGAGGAGCTCGCCGCGCTGGGCCAGGCCCTCAAGCGGAAGGCCCAGGTGCCCGTTTACCTGCACCTGGACCACGCGGGGAGCCTGGACCTCTTGGAGGCGGCCTTCGCCTTGGGGTTTGACTCCGCCATGGTGGAGGAGGGGCCCCTCCCCTACCTGGAAGCCGCCCGGAAGATCGCGGGGGAGCGCCCCCTGGAGGTGGAGCTCGAGGTGGTGCCCAAGGGAGAGCGAAGGGGAGAGGCGCGGCCCCTCGAGGCCCTCCTGGAGCTCGTGAAGCGGGTGCAGCCCGACTGGGTGGCGGTGGACCTGGGCACGGAGCACAAGCGCCTGGAGGCGAGGCCCCTAAGGCTGGAAAGGCTCAGGGCCCTCTCCCCCCTGAATAGGCCCTTCGTCCTCCACGGGGCCTCCAGCGCCAAGCCCCAGGACCTGAAGGCGGCCCTAAAGCTCGGGGTGGCCAAGGTCAACCTGGCCACCCGGGCCTTCCAGGCCTTCACCGAGGGGCTCAAAGGGGCCCTCGGGGAAGGCCCCGACCCCAGGCGCTACCTGGGCCCCGCCCGGGAGGCCATGGCGGAGTTCGTGGCCCGCTTCTACCTGGACCTCGCGGGGTAAAGCTTTGGGGGTCGCTTCGGCGAAAGCGGGGGCGAGGCCCTTATACCCCTTTGGCGTGAACCCATCGCCCTAAGCCAAGGCCATAAGGCCTCATGTGGGCCTTCTTTACCCGGGGCCCCCATGCTGGCTTGCGCCAGCATGGGGTGGTATTAAGTGCCCGCACCTCGGCTTTGCAACACGGGATGCCCGAGCTTTGGCTGTGGGAAAGCTCTTTTGGGGCCCCCACCGCGGCTTTTGCCGCGGTGGGGTACTTAGAAGGGCTCCACCACCTGCCCCGCCCGCACGTCCCGCCCCCCCGTGGCCCGCCCCAAGACGTTCACCTCCCCCCGGGCGTAGAGGTAGGCGAGGAGGGCGAAGGCCAAGGGCTCCCGCACCTTGGGGTTCTCCATGACCACGACCGGGAGGGCCTCGGAGAGAAGGCGCACCAGGACCCGGTTTCTGGCCCCGCCCCCCGCAAGGAGGACCCGGTCCACGGGGCCCACGAAGCGCCGGTAGGCCAGGAGGACGCTTTCTGCGGTGAAGGCGAGGAGGGTCTTGAGGAGGGCGGCGGGGTCCTCGGGCTTACCTTCTAGGGCCTCTAGGCGCCACACCTCCCGGCCCGTGGTCTTGGGCGGGGGCCTTTGGAAGTAGGGGTGGGCGAGCCAGGCCCTCAGGGCCTCCTGGTCCACCTCTCCCCCCTCCGCCAGGTCCACCGCCTCCTCCGGGGCGAGACCCAGGGCCGAGGCCGCCTCGTCAAAGAGGCAGACCCCGGGGCCGGTGTCAAAGGCGAGGAGGCTTTGGGGGTCGCGGCCGAGGAAGGCGGTGAGGTTGGAGATGCCCCCCAGGTTGTGCACGCTCACCCGCTTCCCCTCCTCCCCGAAGAGGAGGAGGTCGGGGTAGGCCACCAGGGGGGCCCCCTCCCCGCCCGCCGCCAGGTCCACCGCCCGGAAGCCGAAGACCACGGGGACCCCCAAGGCCCCCGCCAGGTAGCTCGCCTCCCCGAGCTGGAAGGTGGCCTCAGGGGGCTCGTGCCACACCGTCTGGCCGGAAAGCCCCACGAGCTCCGCCTGGCCCAGGAAGGGGCGGGCGGCCTCGGCGTAGAAGCGGCCGAGGTCGTGGTGGAGGAGGGCGAGCTCCCGGGTCCTTGCCCCCCGCATAGCCCTAAGGACCCGCTCCCGAAGGGGCTTTGGGTAGGGCACCTCCAGATGGGCCAAGACCCGGTGGCCGAGGTCCGAAGCCCCGCCCCAAAACTCGGCCAGGACCAGGTCCACCCCGTCGGCGCTGGTCCCGGACATGAGCCCGAGCACCCTCATGTGAGCTCCACCAAAAGCTCGTACCGGTCCCCCCGGTAGCGGCTTTTCACCAGCTCCACGGGCCTCCCATCGGCGAGGAAGCTCAGCCGTTCCAGGTAGAGGAGGGGGGTGCCGGGCTCCACCCCGAGGAGGCGGTCCTCCTCCCGGGCGGGGAGGGCCCGCAGGCGCTGGAGGGCCCGCACGGGGCGGAGGCCCCGCGCCTCCAAGGCCCGGTAGAGGGAGCCCTGGGGCAGGGCCTCGAGGGCCCAAAGGGGGAGGACCGCCCGCTCCAGGGCGATGGGCTCCCCGTCCCCAAGCCTTAGGCGCTCCAGGCGCCAAACCTCCTCGGAAGGGGAGAGGCGCAGGTGGAAGGCCTCCTCGGGGGTGGCGGGCCCCTTCTCCGCCTTGAGGAGGCGGGTTTCGGGCACCACCCCCAGGGCCTCCATCTCCTCGGTGAAGCCGAGGAGCCGGGCGCGGAAGGTGGCCCTCCGGGCCACGTAGGTGCCGCTCCCCCGCCGCCTAAGGAGAAGCCCCTCCTCCTCCAGAAGGGCCAGGGCCCGGCGCAGGGTGTCCCGGGAGACCCCAAGCCCCTGGGCCAGGGCCCGCTCCGGGGGAAGGCTTGGGCCGTACTCCCCCCTAAGGAGGGCGAGCTTGAGCCGCTCCGCCAGGGCCAGGTACTTGGGTCCCCCTTCCCCCGGGGCCATCCCCCTAAGCATACCACTTGCCTACCAATCCCCCACCCGTTTAAACTCAGGGGCATGCGGGCCAGGGGCATCCTGGAGGAGGCGGTGGCCCGGGGCGTGGTGCCCGGGGCGGCCTTCGGCGTGGTCCACGCCGACGGGCGCCGGGAGAGCTTCCACCTGGGCTTCGCCCAGCTCGTGCCCGAGCCCGTGCCCCTCGAGGCCGGCTTCTACTTTGACCTGGCGAGCCTCACCAAGCCCCTCTTCACCCTCAAGGAAACCCTTAAGGCGGTGGAGGAGGGCCTCTTGGACCTGGACGACCCCCTCTCCCTCCACCTCCCCGACCTCCTCTGGCTCAAGGACCACCCCCTGAAGGCCAAGACGGTGCGGGAACTCCTCGCCCACACCGCGGGGCTTCCCGCCTGGGAGGCGGTGTACACCTGGGGCCAGGGGGAGGCCCTCAAGGCCCGCCTCCTCCAGCACCCCTGGCCCCTGGGGGAGCCGGTGTACTCCGATATCGGCTACATGCTCCTGGGCCTCCTCCTGGAGAGGGTGCGGAAGAAGCCCCTAGGGGCCTTCCCCCTCCCCGAGGGGCTCACCCCGAGCCCTCCCCCCGAAAAGACGGCGGCCACGGAGCGATGCCCCTGGCGGGGGCGGGTGCTCCGGGGCGAGGTGCACGACGAGAACGCCCACGCCCTGGGGGGGCTTGCGGGGCACGCGGGCCTCTTCGGTACCCTGGAGGGGGTCTTGGGGGAGCTTCAGGCCATCCTGGAGGGGCGCTGGCTCTCCCGGGCGGCCCTGGAGGAGATGCTCAGGCCCCACGGGGAACGCCTCCTCTCCTGGGAGAGGAAGCGCCCCGGCTGGCACGGGGGGAGCCTGGCCTCGGAGCGGGCCTTCGGGCACACGGGCTTCACCGGGGTGGCGGCCTTCGTGGACCCCGAGCGGGGCTACGCCTGGGCCCTCCTCACCAACGCCGTCCACCCCACCCGGCACCGGCCCCCCATCGCTCCCCTCAGGCGGGCCCTGGGCAACGCCTTGGCGGCGGAGGTGGCATGACGGAGGAAGCGGCGGTTCGCTACCGGGACCTGGACCTCTGGCCTCCTAGGGAGGTCCTGGAGGCCCTCTACGAGGGCCAGCTCAGGGCCTTGGCCGCGGTGCACCGGGCCCTCCCCCACCTGGAGGGGGCGGCCAGGGAGGCGGCGGAAAGGCTCAAGGGGGGCGGGAGCCTGGCCTATGCCGGGGCGGGGACGAGCGGGAGGCTTGCGGCGATGGACGGGGTGGAGCTTTGGCCCACCTTCGGCTTCTCAAGGGTGCGCTTCCTCCTCGCAGGGGGGGAGGCGGGGCTCACTCGGGCGGTGGAGGAGGCGGAGGACCGGGAGGAGGAGGGCTTCAGGCTTGGCCAGGGCCTCGAGGCCAAGGACGTCCTGGTGGCGGTGGCGGCGAGCGGCCGCACCCCCTTCACCCTGGGGGCCCTCCGGGGGGCCAAGGCCCGGGGCGCCCTCACCGTGGCCCTGGCCAACAACCCGGGCGCCCCCCTCCTCCAGGAGGCCCACCACCCCGTCCTCCTGGACACCGGGCCCGAGGTCATCGCCGGGAGCACGAGGCTTGGGGCGGGCACGGCCCAGAAGGCGGCCCTCAACCTCTTCTCCACCCTGGTCATGGTCCTCCTGGGCCGCACCTACGGCAACCTCATGGCCCGGATGCGGGTGGAAAACGCCAAGCTCAGAGCGCGGGGTGCGGCCATGGTGCGGGCCATGGTGGGCCTTGGGGAGGAGGAGGCCAAAGCCCTCCTCGCCCGCTACCCCGAGCCCGCCCTGGCGGCCCTCGCGGCCCTCGGGAAGACGGGCGAGGAGGCGGAAAGGCTTCTTGAGGCGCGGGGCGTGCGGGGCGCCCTGGAGGAGGCGAGGAGGTGAGGCTCTTGGCCCTGACCCTCGGGCTCGGCCTGGCGGCGGCCCAGGCGGGAAGCTTTTTGGTGGTGAGCTTCAAGGGGGAGGAGGTGCCCTCCGAGCTCCTCAAGCGGGTGCGCCCCGCCGGGGTCATCCTCTACCCCGGCAACCTGCGCAAGGACCCCCAGGGCCTGGTGCGGAGGCTCAAGGCCCTGGACCCCAACCTGGTGGTGATGGTGGACCAGGAGGGGGGCCCCTTCACCTCCTACCGGGAGGGGGTGGTGCGCTTTCCCTCGGCCATGGCCCTCTCGGCGAGCGGGGATGAAGGGCTGGTGGAGCGGGTGGGCTGGGCCCTCGGGTGCCAGGTGCGGCGCCTGGGGGCCGACGTGAACCTGGCCCCGGTCCTGGACGTGAACGTGAACCCGGAAAACCCCATCATCGGCCTCCGCTCCTTCGGCGCCGACCCGGAGCGGGTGGCCCGCATGGGCCTGGCCTTCGCCCGGGGCGTGCTCCGCTCGGGGGCTAAGCCCGTGGGCAAGCACTTCCCCGGCCACGGGGACACCGCCACCGACTCCCACCTGGACCTGCCCGTGGTGGCCAAGCCCCGGGAGGCCCTGGAGAAGGTGGAGCTTCTCCCCTTCCGCCGCTACGTGGAGGCGGGGATGCCCGCCCTCATGACCGCCCACATCCTCTTCCCCGCCCTAGACCCGAAGCTTCCCGCCACCCTCTCCCAGCGCATCCTCACCGGCCTCCTCCGGGGGGAGATGGGCTTTAGGGGGGCGGTCCTGACGGACGACATGGCCATGGCGGCCATCAAGCGCAACTTCGGGGCCAAGGAGGCCGCCCTCCTCGCGGTGAAGGCGGGGGCGGACCTCCTTCTCCTGGAGCCCAATCCGGAGACCGCCCTCGAGGTCCACGCTCACCTCGCCCAGGCCCTGGGCAAGGAGGTCCCCAAGGCCCGGGCGGAAGAGGCCAGGCGGCGGGCCCTCGCCCTCCTCGCCCAAGGGGGCGCCTGCCCCTTCACCCCCAAGGAGGAGGAGGCCCTGGCCCTGGAGGCGGCCCGGCGGGGGGTGGTCCGGCTCTTCGGGGAGCTTCCCCTCCCGGGCCCCGGGACCCTGGTGGTGGGGCTAAGGGTGACGGACCGCTACGGGGCCGAGCCCACCCTGGCCGACCTCGCCCCCACCTACCTCCCGGGGAGCCAGGGCCTGAACCTCTCCGAGGACCCTTCCCCCGAGGAGGTGGCGCGGGCGGTGGAAAGGGCCCGGGCCGCCGAGCGGGTGGTGCTTTCCACCTACCACTGGCTCGGGGCCTTCAAGGCCGGGCAGAAGGCCCTCTTCCGGGAGCTTCGCGCTTTGGGCAAGCCCCTTTACGTGGTGGCCCTGGGCAACCCCGACGACCTCCGCTTCCTCCCGGGGAGGCCCCAGGGCTACCTGGCCACGCACGGCTACCGCGCGGTCCAGGTGCGGGCCGCGTTGGAAGCCCTGGCGGGGGTCTACACCCCCACCGGGCAGTGGGTGTTCGGAGGTGAACCATGAGGAAGCTTTTCGGTGCGCTTCTCCTTCTTTTGGGACTGGCCTCGGCCCAGAAGCTGGTCCTGGCCAGCTGGGGGAGCCAGGAGGAGATCCAGGCCTACCAGCAGGTCCTCCGGCTCTTCCAGGAGCGGAACCCGGGGATCCAGGTGGAGTACATCAACATCCCCTCCAACGAGTACCTGGCCAAGATCACCGCCATGATCGCGGCGGGCACGCCCCCGGACGTGTTCTTCATCAACAACATTGACTTCCCCGGGATGGCCTCGAGGGGGGTCCTAAAGCCCCTGGACCCCTTCCTGAAGCGGGACCGCTACCCCACGGAGGACATCTTCCCGGGCATCCTCAAGGCCTTCCAGTGGGAGGGGGCCCAGTACGGCCTGCCGCGGGACGTTTCCAACCTGGTGGTCTTCTACAACCGCAACCTCCTGCGCAAGGCGGGCCTGCCCGACCCCAAGCCCGACTGGACCTGGGATGACTTCCTGCGCTACGCCAAGGCCCTCACCGTGGAGAAGGACGGCCGCAGGGTCCAGTGGGGGGTCTCCTTCCAGACCTTCTACCTCTTCTGGGAGCCCTGGGTCTGGTCGGCGGGGGGCCGCTTCTACAGCCCCGACCACAGCAAGTTCCTGCTGAATAGCCCCGCCTCCCTGGAGGGCCTCCAGTTCTACCTGGACCTGCGCTACAAGCACCACGTGGCCCCCACCCCCGAGGAGGCCCAGGACCGGGGGGCCTTCACCATGTTCCTGAACGGCCAGACGGGGATGATCGTGGACGGGCGCTGGCGGGTGCCCACCCTGAAGGCCCGGGCCAAGTTTGACTTTGACGTGGTGCCCTTCCCCCGGGGCAAGGCGGGGAGCATCGTGGACATCGACGGGTCGGGCTGGGTGATGGCCGCGGGCACCAAGAACCCCGAGGCCGCCTGGAAGCTCCTCGCCTTCCTGGCAGGCCCCGAGGCCAGCCGGCTCTTCACCAAGACCGGCCTCATCATCCCCGCCCGGGGCGTGGACGTGAAGAACGTGGACAAGAGCCTGCAGACCCTCAAGGACTTCTTCGTCCCGCCGCCCCCCAGGAACCAGCAGTACTTCCTCACCGTGAACCGCACCGCCCGGCCCACGGAGACCTTTGAGCGCTGGAACGAGGCCCTCCAGCTCATCAACAAGGCCCTGGAGCCCGTCTGGCAGGGCAAGGCCGAGCTCAAGGCCGCCCTGGACGGCGTGGCGCCCCAGGTGCAGAAGATCCTGGACGAGGTGCAGGCCTCGAGGAAGCGCTAGCCCCAAAGGCCAGGAGGCCCCGTGCGCGCCTACCTCCGCTTTCCCCTCCTCTTCCTCCTGCCCTCCTTGGCGGGCTTCCTGGCCTTCAACCTGGGGCCCATCCTCACGAGCCTCCTCCTCTCCTTCGTGGCCTACGACGGCCTCCGTCCCCTCAACCTGGCCACGATCCGGGAGGGGTGGGTGGGCCTGGAGAACTACAAGCGGCTCCTCGCCGACCCCACCTTCCACAAGGCCTTCTGGAACACCCTCTTTTACGTGGCGGTGGCAGTGCCCCTGGAGATCGTCTTGGCCCTTCTCCTGGCCCTGGGCCTGAACCGCCCGTGGCGGGGGGTGCGGTTCCTCCGCACCCTCTACCTCCTCCCCACCGTGACCAGCGTGGTGGCGGTGGGGCTCCTCTGGCGCTGGGTGCTGAACCCCACCGTGGGCCCCGTGAACCTCTTTCTCCGCTTCCTGGGGGAGAAGCTCTCCGCCCTCTTCCACCTCTTCGGCACCAAGCCCCCCGCCCTCCTGGTCTGGCTGGCCAAGGAGGGCCCGGGGTGGCTCTCCGACCCCAACTGGGCCATGTGGGGGGTCATCCTGGCCTCGGTGTGGGCGGGGGTGGGCCTCCGGATGCTCATCTTCCTGGCCGGGCTCCAGAACATCAACCGGGAGTACCTGGAGGCGGCGAGCCTGGACGGGGCCAATGGCCTCCAGCGCTTTTTCTACGTGGTCCTCCCCCTCCTCTCCCCCACCCTCTTCCTCAACACCCTCCTCGCCATGATCGGGGGCTTCCAGGTCTTCGGCCTGGTCTACACCATGACCGGGGGGGGCCCCCTGGACAGCACCAACGTCCTCATGCTCTACCTCTACCGCAAGGCCTTCGGCGTCTTCCCCTTTGAGATGGGCTACGCCTCGGCCATCGCCTGGGTCCTCTTCCTCCTCCTCTTCGCCCTCACCTACCTGCAGTGGACCCTGAGGCGGCGCTGGGTTCTGGAGGAAGCATGAAGCTCTTGGCAAGGCTCTGGGACGGCCTGGTCTTTCTCCTCCTCCTCCTTGGGGGCCTCACCATGCTCGTCCCTTTCTTCTGGATGGTGTCCACCAGCCTCAAGGCCCCGGGGTCGGTGTTTGACCTGCCCGTGGAGATCTGGCCCAAGGAGCTCCACCTGGAAAACTACCAGCGGGTGCTCACCGCCGTGCCCTTCAGCCGCTGGTACCTGAACTCCCTGGTGGTGGCCCTGGGCCTCACCCTCCTCAACCTCACCAGCGGGGCCATGGCGGGCTACGCCTTCGCCCGCTTCCGCTTTCCCGGGCAAGGAGCCCTCTTCCTCCTCTTCCTCGCCACCCTGATGATCCCGGTGCACGTCCTCATCATCCCGCTTTTCATCCTCATGCGGAACCTGGGCTGGGTGGACACCTACTACGCCCTCATCCTCCCCGGCCTCTTTGACGCCTTCGCCATCTTCCTCATGCGCCAGCACTTCCTGCACCTTCCCAAGGAGCTTGAGGAGGCGGCCATCGTGGACGGGGCCACCCCCTGGCAGGTCTACTGGAAGGTGGCCCTGCCCCTCGCCGCCCCCGCCCTCGCCACCTTGGGCACCTTCACCTTCCTGGCGGGGTGGAACAGCTTCCTCTGGCCCCTCATCGCCACCAACTCCCTGGAGATGCGCACCCTCACCGTGGGGCTCGCCGTCTTCCAGGGCCAGTTCTCCACGGAGTGGACGGTGCTCATGGCGGGCCTCACCCTGGGGACCATCCCCCCCATCCTCGTCTTCCTCCTGGCCCAGCGCTACTTCATCCAGGGGCTCACCCTGGGAAGCCTGAAGGGGTAGCATCTTGCGCAAGGAGGTGATCAAGGATGAAGAAGCTTTTAGGGATCCTCTTCCTGGCCTTCCTCCCCGTCCTGGCCCAGGACCGGACCCAGGTCCTGGTCTACGGGGGGGACTTCACCGACCTCATCACCTTAGACCCGCAGGTGGTCTACGAGTTCAGCGGGGTGCTCATCGCCGACAACCTCTACGAGACCCTGGTGCGCTTTGAGGGAAGCGACCTCTCCACCCTTAGGCCGGGCCTCGCGGAAAGCTGGAAGGTGGACCGGGGCAAGGACGACTGGATCCTCACCTTCAAGCTCCGCAAGGGAAGCCGCTTCTCCACGGGGCGGGAGGTGACGGCCAAGGACGTGGTCTTCAGCTTTGACCGCGCCCTGGCCCTGAAGGGCCCCGGCTCCTTCCTCTACACCGAGATCGCCCAGCTCAAGCCCGGGGCCTACCGGGCCCTGGACCCCTACACCGTGGAGGTGCGCATCCCCAAGTCCGCCTCGCCCCAGTCCTTCCTCTCCATCCTCACCTTCACCATCGGCGGGGTGGTGGACTCGGAGGAGGTGCAGAAGAACGCCAAGGGGGGCGACTACGGCAAGGACTTCCTGAGCAATAGCTCCGCGGGCTCCGGGCCCTACCGCCTGGTGCGCTGGGACCGGGGGAGCCAGGTGATCCTCGAGGCCAACCCCTACGCCCGGGTGAAGCCCAAGGTCCAGCGGGTCATCCTGCGCTACATCCAGGAGCCCGCCGTGCTCCGCACCGCCCTGGAGTCCGGGGAGATCGACATCGCCGAGGGGCTCACCCCCGAGGCCCTAAAGGCCCTCGCGGGCAACCCCCGGTTCAAGGTGGTCCGGGCCGAGACCCTCAGGCTCCAGTACCTGGGCATGAACATGAAGCCCGGAAGCCCCTTCGCCAACCCCAAGGTGCGGGAGGCGGTGCGCTACGCCGTGAACCAGGACGAGCTCATCCAGGGCCTCCTCCAGGGAAACGCCCTCAAGATCCAGACCCTCATCCCCAAGGGGCTCTTCGGCTACAACCCGGCCACGCCCTACACCTACGACCCCGCCCGGGCCAGGAAGCTTCTCGCCGAGGCGGGCTACCCCCAGGGGCTGGAGTTTGAGCTTTTGGTGAGCACGGGGATCTGCGGGGGCGGGGTGCCCTGCCCCGACGTGGCGGCCAAGCTCCAGGCGGACATGGCCAAGGCGGGCCTCCAGGCCAAGATCCGGGCCATCGCCAACGCCGAACTCCTCAAGACCTACCGGGCCCAGAACCACCAGATGGTCCTCGCGGGCTGGAGCCCGGACTTCCCGGACCCCGACGGCAACGCCACCCCTTGGGCGGACTATAGCGCCCGCTCCCTGGCCTACCGGAACAGCTACCAGGACGAGGTGGCGGCCAAGCTGGCCCGGCAGGCGGCCCTGGAGACCGATCCCAACAAGCGCAAGGCCCTCTACAAGCTCCTCACCGAGCGGGTCCTCCGCGAGGGGCCCTACGCGGTCCTCTACCAGCCCGTCCAGCCCATCGCCCTCTCGGCCAAGGTGGAGGGCTTCCTGAAGAACCCCATGATGTCCTCCCCCCTCTGGCAGGTGAGCAAGCAGCCCTAAAGCCGGGGCAGGCATGGCCGCCTACGCCGTAAAGCGCCTCTTCTACGCCTTATTCGTGGGTCTGGGGATCACCTTCGTCACCTTCTTCGTCTCCCAGGTGATCCCCATAGACCCCGCGGCGGCGGCCCTGGGGGAGAACGCCCGGGAGGAACAGATCCGGGAGTTTCGGGAGCGCTACGGCCTGGACCGGCCCCTCCTCGTCCAGTACGGCCTTTACCTGAAGCGGCTCCTTCAGCTGGACCTGGGCCGCTCCCTGCGCACCGGGAGGCCGGTGGCCGAGGACTTAAAGGAGTTCTTCCCCGCCACCCTCGAGCTCGCCCTAAGCGCCTTCCTGGTGGCCCTGGTCCTGGGGCTACCCGCAGGGGTCTGGGCCGCCCTGAGGCAGAACCGCCCCCCCGACCTCCTAATCCGGCTCCTCGCCCTCCTCCTGGGCTCCACCCCGGTCTTCTTCCTCGCCATCTTCCTTCTGGACCTCCTCCACCGGAAGATGGGCCTCCTCCCGGGGCCGGGGCGGCTTGACCCCTTCCTTATTCCTCCCCCGGTGGTGACGGGCATGGTGACCCTGGACGCCCTCCTCGCCCGGGACTGGACCGCCTTCCAGGACGCCCTCGCCCACCTCGTCCTCCCGGCCTTCGTCTTGGGCTCGGCCTCGGCGGCCCTCCTCGCCCGCATGACCCGGGCGGCCATGCTGGAGGTCCTCTCCCAGGACTACATCCGCACCGCCTGGGCCAAGGGGCTTTCCGAGAGGCAGGTGGTCCTCCGCCACGCCCTCAAGAACGCCGCCCTCCCCGTCCTCACCCTCCTTGGCGGGCTTCTTGGGGGGCTCCTCTCCGGGGCGGTGCTCACGGAGACCATCTTCTCCTGGCCCGGGCTTGGGCGCTACGTCACCCAGTCCGCCACCAGCCTGGACTTCCCCGCGGTGATGGGGGTCACCCTCCTGGTGGGGGTGGTCTACTCCCTCCTGAACCTCTTGGTGGACCTCCTCTACGCCCTCCTGGACCCGAGGATCCGCTATGCCTAAGCTCCTCCGCCGCTTCCTCAGAAACCCGGGGGCGGTCCTGGGGCTTGGACTCCTCGCCGCCCTCCTCCTCACCGCGGCCTTCGGCCCGGCCCTGGTGGGGGACCCCTTGGCGCAAAACCTCGCGGAAAGGCTCAAGCCCCCAAGCCCAGCCCACCCCCTGGGCACGGACCAGCTGGGCCGGGACGTGCTCTCCCGGGTGGTCCACGGGGCCCGGATCAGCCTCGGGGTGGGGTTCGGGGTGGTCCTCCTGGCCTCGGCCCTGGGCGTGGGGGTGGGCCTTCTCGCCGGGGGGCTCGGCGGGGCGTGGGACAACCTCCTCATGCGCCTCACCGACATCTTCTTCGCCTTCCCCTCCCTGATCCTGGCCATGGCCATCGCCGCCGCTCTGGGGCCCAACCTGGCGAACACCGTCTTGGCCGTGGCCCTGGTCACCTGGCCCATCTACGCCAGGCTCGTGCGGGCCCAGGCCCTGGCCCTGAGGGAAAGGGAGTTCGTGGAGGCGGCGCGGGCTTTGGGCGCGGGGCAGGGGCGGGTCCTCCTCAGGCACCTCCTCCCCAACAGCCTCACCCCCGTCCTGGTGCAGGCGAGCTACGAGGTGGGAGGGGCCATCCTCACCGCCGCGGGGCTCTCCTTCATCGGCTTCGGGGCCCAGCCCCCCACCCCGGAGTGGGGGGCCATGGTGGCCGAGACCCGCAACTACATGGCCGAGGCCCCCTGGGCCGCCACCGCCCCGGCGGTGGCCATCCTCCTCACCGTCTTGGCCTTCAACCTCCTGGGGGACGGGCTCAGGGACGTCCTGGACCCGAGGGGGCGGTGATCCCGGAAAAGCCCCGGAGCCGCCTCGCTCCGGCCTACCGAGGGAGCACGATGCTGAACCCGAGCTTTCTCCAAGCGGTGCGGGAGGCCCTGAAGGTCTACCCCACCCCCTTTTACGCCTACGACTGGACCCGGATCCGGGCCCAGGCGGAAAGCCTTATGGAGGCCTTCCCCAGCGCCCGGCTCTTCTACGCCCTCAAGGCCAACCCCCGCCTGGGCCTCCTACGCCGCCTGCGCGCCCTGGGCCTGGGGGCGGAGGCCGTCTCCCTGGGGGAGGTCCTCCGGGCCTACCGGGCAGGGTTTGGCCCCGAGGAGGTCCTCTGGAACGGCCCGGTGAAGACGGAGGAGGCCCTTAGGGCCCTCCAGAAGATGGCCCCCTGGGTGGTCCTGGACTCCGAGGGGGACCTGAGGCGGGTTTCCCGCCTCCTCCCGGGGGCGCGGGTCCTCCTCCGGGTGAACCCGGACCTCCCCGTGGCCACCCACCCCCACCTGGCCACGGGCCGGGGGGAGAGCCAGTTCGGGGTCCTGCCGGAGGAGGTGCCGAGGCTCCTCGCCCTGGCCCGGGCGCTCGGCCTGAGCCTCAGGGGCCTCCACCTGCACCTGGGCTCCAAGCTGGAAGCCCTCGAGGACTTCCTCGCCGGGTACCGGGTGCTGGAGGCGCTCTTCCCCCAGGTGGGCCCGGTGGAGGTCCTGGACCTGGGCGGGGGCTTCGGCCTCCGCTTGGACCTCCGGGCCTTGAGGGAGCCCGTGGAGGCCCTGGCCCGCCGCTACGGGGCCCAGGTCTTCTTGGAGCCCGGGCGCTACCTGGTGGCCGAGGCCGGGGTCTTCGTGGTCCGGGTGGTGGGGCGGAAGCGCACCCGGAGGAACTACCTCCTCCTAGACGGGGGCATGACGAGCTTCCTCCGGCCCGTCCTCTACGGGGCGGTCCACCCCGTCCTTCCCCTCTACGAGGGGGAGGAGGAAGAGGAGTACGACCTGGCGGGCCCGGCCTGCGAGGCGGGGGACGTGCTCCTTAGGGGGGTGCGCCTCCCGAGGCCAAAGGAGGGGGACGCCCTGGCCTTCTTGGAGGCCGGGGCCTACGGGGCCAGCATGGCCCTAAGCTACCTGGACACCCCAAGGCCCCTGGAGCTTTTGTGGACGGGAGAGGGGTGGGAGGTCCTGCGGAGGAAAGAGCCCTTGGAGGCCCTTTGGGCGGAGGAGGCCTAGACCTCCCTGAGAAGGCCGAAGAGGGGCCTGTGGTGGGGCAGGCGCTCGGGGTGCCACTGCACCCCGAGGTAGAGGGGGTGCCCCTCCAGGACCACGGCCTCCACCAGACCGTCGGGGGCCTGGGCCACGGGCCTAAGCCCCTCCCCCAGCCTCTTCAGGCCCTGGTGGTGGTAGGAGTTCACCCGGAACCTTCGGGGGAAGAGGCGGTCTAAGGGGCTTTCCCCCAGGAGCTCCACCCCGTGTCCCAGGGCCCCCCAGGCGGGAGGGCTTTTCTGGTAGTGCTGGAGGGGAAAACCCGCCCGGCCCAGGTCCTGGTGGAGGCTCCCTCCCAGGGCCACGTTGAGGACCTGGATCCCCCGGCACACCCCGAGGAGGGGAAGCCCCTTTTCCGCGGCGTAGCGGGCCAGGAAGACCTCGAGGCCGTCCCGCTCAGGGTCCACCTCCCCAAGCTCGGGAAGGGGCTCCTCCCCGTAGAGGGTGGGGTCCACGTCCCCGCCTCCCGGCAGGATTACGCCGTCCAGGTGCCGAAGAAGCCTCTCCAAGGCGGCCTCGGGCTGAGGGGGGATCAGGACGTAGGCCAGGCCCTGGGAGGCCAGGGCCTCGAGGTAGGCCTCGAGGAGGCCGAAGAGGGCGCCGCCCTCGGAGGTCTTGCGCTGGGTGGCCACGCCGATAAGGCGCATGGAGGAATTCTACCCCTGAGGGCGGCCCTTGACAACTTCGCTCAAAATCGCTTAAATATGAGCAACCATGCCTCTGGCGGCCGAGCGAAGGGATCGGCTTCTCGCCCTCCTTAGGAACCACGGGGCCCTCAGCACCCGGGAGCTCGCCGAGCGCCTCGGGGTTTCCGAGGCCACGGTGCGCCGGGACCTGGCCCTTTTGGCCCAGCGGGGCCTTCTCCGGCGGGAACACGGGGGGGCCCTGCTCCCCGAGGCCGAGCCCCCCTACGCCGAGAAGCTCCAGCGGAACCAGGGGGCCAAGGAGGCCATCGCCCAAAGGGCGGCGGCCCTGGTGCCCGACGGGGCCACGGTGGTCCTGGACTCGGGGACCACGGCCTTGGCCCTGGCCCGGCTCCTGGCGGGGAGGCCCCTCCGGGCGGTGGCCCTGGACCTCCCCGTGGCCCAGGCCCTGGCCCAGGGGCGGACGGAGGTCCTCTTGCCTGGGGGAAGCGTGCGCAACGGCTTTTTCAGCTTGGTAGGCTCCTGGACGGAGGAGCTTTTGGGCAGGCTCAGGGCCGACCTCTTCTTCCTGGGGGCGGACGCCTTTGACCTCGAGGGGGTCACCAACCACACCTTTGAGGAGGCGGCGGTGAAGCGGAAGGCCATGGAGGTGAGCCGGAAAACCGTCCTCCTCACCGACGGAAGCAAGTGGGGGAAGAGGGCCCCGGCCTTCGTGGCCCCCCTGGAGGCCTTGGACCTGGTGGTGACCGACCTGAAGGACCCCGCCCTCCGGGAGCGGGTGCGGGTGGAGGTGGTGGATGGAGCGCTTTGAGGCCCTCTTCGGCAGGAAACCCGTGATCGCCATGGTGCACCTCAAGGCCCTCCCGGGGACGCCCCTTTACGACGGGGACCTGGAGGGCCTCGTAGAGGCGGCCCGAAGGGACCTCCTCGCCCTCCAGGAGGCCGGGGTGGACGCGGTGATGTTCGGCAACGAAAACGACCGCCCCTACGAGCTCTCCGTGGACCGGGCCAGCGTGGCGGCCATGGCCTACGTGATCGGGCGCCTTAAGCCCCTGATCCGGGTGCCCTTCGGGGTGGACGTCCTCTGGGACCCCCTGGCCACCATGGCCCTGGCCGCGGCCACCGGGGCCCGGTTCGCCCGGGAGATCTTCACCGGGCTCTACGGCTCGGACATGGGCCTCTGGGAGGGCCGGGCCGCCGAGGCCCTCCGCTACCGGAAGCGCCTCCTCCGGGACGACCTCTTCCTCCTCTACAACGTCTCCGCCGAGTTCGCCTCGCCCCTGGACTCGAGGCCCCTTCCCGAGCGGGCGAAGAGCGCCGTCTTCTCAAGCCTCGCGGACGCCGTCCTGGTCTCGGGCCCCATGACGGGGGAGGGGGTGGCCCTGGAGCACCTCCGGGCGGTGAAGGAGGCCCTGCCCCAGGTGCCCGTCCTCGCCAACACCGGGGTGCGCCACGAGACGGTGGCGGCCATCCTCGAGGTGGCGGACGGGGTCATCGTGGGCACGGCCCTGAAGCGGGACGGGATTACCTGGAACGAGGTGGACCCCGAGCGGGCCCGAAGCTTCATGGAAATCGTTCGGGGGTTTAGGGGGTAGGCGTGGTCCTGGGCGTGGACGTGGGCACCACCGCGGTGAAGGTCCTCCTCCTGGACAAGGAGGCGCGGCCCCTCCGGGCGGCGGAGCGCCCCCACCCCCTCCTCTCCCCCCACCCCGGCTTCGCCGAGGAGGACCCCGAGGCCTGGTGGCGGGGGGCGGTGGAGGGGATCCGGGAGGTCCTTCAGGGCCTGGATCCCAAGGAGGTGCGGGCCCTCGGGGTCTCGGGGATGGTCCCTGCGGTGGTGCTCCACGACGGGGAGGGCAGGCCCCTGGCCCCGGCCCCCCTCCAGAACGACGCCCGGGCGGTGGAGGAGATCCGGGAGCTCAAGGAGCGCTTCGGGGACGAGTGGCTCTTCGCCCGCACCGGGGCCACCTGGAACCAGCAGGTGGTGGCCCCCAAGCTCCTCTGGTTCCGCCGCCACCGCCCCGAGGTCTGGGCGAGGACCCGCTGGGTCTCGGGCTCCTACGAGCACGTGGCCTTCCGCCTCACGGGGGCCCGGTACCAGGAGGCCAACTGGGCCCTGGAGTCCGGGCTTTGGGACCCGAGGGAGGGGGCCTGGCTGAAGGAGGTGCTGGAGGCGGTGGGGGCCCAGGAGGGCCTCCTCGGCCCGGTGCGCTGGCCCGGGGAGGTGGTGGGGGGCCTCACCCGGGAGGCGGCGGAGGCCACCGGGCTTCCCCCGGGCCTCCCGGTGATCGCGGGAAGCGCCGACCACATCGCCGCCGCCTTGGCGGCGGGCCTCGTGGCGCCCGGCGAGGCGGTGCTGAAGCTCGGGGGGGCGGGGGACTTCCTCTACGCCCTAGACCGCTTCGCCCCCCTAAAGGAGCTCTTCATTGACTTCCACGACGTCCCGGGGCTTTTCGTCCTCAACGGGTGCATGGCCACCACGGGAAGCCTCCTCCGCTGGTTCCGGGACGCCTTCCGCCCCGGGATGGGCTTCGCCGGGCTGGACCTCGAGGCCGAAGGGGTCCCGGCGGGGAGCGAGGGGCTCCTGGTTCTCCCCTACTTCCTGGGGGAGAAGACCCCCATCCACGACCCGGAGGCCCGGGGCACGGTGGTGGGGCTCACCCTGGCCCACACCCCGGCCCACCTCTGGCGGGCCCTCCTGGAGGGGGTGGCCTACGCCTACCGCCACCACGTGGAGGTGCTGGAGAGGGGAGGGTACCGGGTGGAGCGCTACTTCGTCATGGACGGGGGGGCGAGGAGCCCCCTTTGGCGGAGGATCCTGGCCAGCGTCCTCGAGGCCCCCCTGGCCCACCTGGCGGGGGGAGAGCGGGGGAGCGCCTACGGGGTGGCCTTCCTGGCGGGGGTGGCCGCGGGGCTTTGGGGCTTCCAAGACCTCAAGCGGGAGGTGGCGGGCCTCACCGAGCCCGAGCCCAGGTGGGTGCCCGCTTACCGGGCCCTCTATCCCCTCTACCGAGAGGTCTACTTGCGCCTGAAAGACCTTTACCCCAGGCTCGGAGGTGGTTATGCCTAACGCCTTGGTCACGGGAGCGGGAACGGGAATCGGCAAGGCCATCGCCGAGAGGCTCGCCCGGGATGGCTTTAAGGTCTGGGTCACGGACCTGGACCCGGAGGCGGCCCGCAAGGTGGCCGAGCCCCTCGGCATGCCCCACCTGGGGCTGGACGTGACGGACCGCAAGGCCCTGGAGGAAGCCCGGGAGCGGGTCTACGCCGAGGACGGCCGCCTGGACGTCCTGGTGGCCAACGCCGGGGTGTCCACCATGAACCGCTTCCTGGACCTCACGGAGGAGGAGTGGGACTTCAACTTCCGGGTGAACGCCAAGGGGACCTTCCTCACCCTCCAGACCTTCGCCCGGGCCATGGTGGCCCAGGACCTCATGCCGGGGCGGGAGCTCCGGGGCAAGATCGTCGCCACCGCCTCCATGGCCGCGAGGCAGGCCGCCCCCCTCCTCGCCCACTACTCCGCCAGCAAGTTCGCCGTCCTCGGCCTGGTGCAGGCGGCGGCCAAGGAGCTCGCCCCCTACAAGGTCACGGTGAACGCGGTGAACCCCGGCTTCGTGCGCACCTCCATGCAGGAGCGGGAGGTCCTCTGGGAGGCGAGGCTTAGGGGGATGGACCCGGAGGAGGTGCGGAAGGAGTACGTCCAGAAGACCCCCCTGGGCCGCCTGGAGGCCCCCGAGGACGTGGCCAAGGCGGTGGCCTTCCTGGCGGGGCCGGACTCGGACTTCATCACCGGGGAGGCCCTGGAGGTGAACGGTGGCGCCTGGATCTTCTAGGGGGCTTCGCCTTTTGGCGAGCGCCCTCCTCATGGCCTTCTCCCTGGCCTTCCTCCTTCCCCTCCTCTGGACCTTAAGGAGCGCTCTACTCCCCGAGGGGCTCGCCTACGCCCTGCCCCCGGTCTTCGGCCCCCTCACCCTGGAGAACTTCCGCCAGGTCCTCTTGGGGCCCCTGGGAAGGGGGTTCCTCAACAGCCTCCTGGTGGCCTCCTGGGTGGTCCTCCTCGGGCTTCCCCTCGCCGCGGGGCTCGGCTACGCCCTGGCCCGGTACCGCTTTGGGGGCCACCCCTTGCGCTTCGCCGTATTGGCCACCCAGATGCTCCCCCCCATCGTCCTCGCCCTCCCCCTCTTCGCCCTCCTCCGGGCCCTGGGCCTTTCGGGCTCCCTGAAGGCCATGGTCCTCGCCCACCTGGCCTTCGCCCTCCCCTTCATGGCCTGGCTCCTCATGGGGTTCTTCCAGGGCTTCCCCAGGGAGCTGGAGGAGGCCGCCTTGGTGGACGGGGCCACGCCCTTTGCGGCCTTTTTCCGCGTGGTCCTGCCCCTCTCGGCCCCGGGGCTTTTTGCCGCCGGGGTCATGGGGTTCCTCCTCTCCTGGAACGAGTTCCTCTTCGCCCTCCTCCTCTCCGGGAGGGAGACCCAGACCATCCCCGTGGCCCTCTCCGCCCTCGTGACCCAACGGGGCGTGCTCTTCGCCCAGGTGGCGGCGGGGGTGGTCCTCTCGGTGCTTCCCGTGGCCCTTCTCGCCCGCACGGTGGACCGGTACCTGGTGGAAGGCCTCACCCTGGGGGCGGTGAAGTAAGGAGGTGGTGGAGATGAAGCGGCTTTGGGTTCTGTTGGCGGCGGCCTTGGGCGTGTCCCTGGCCCAGGGCGTGGTCCTCCGGGCCCTCATGGAGGACGTGCCCGAGACGAGGATCATCGAGGAGCTCCTTCCCCGGTTTGAGAAGGAGACGGGGATCCGGGTGGAGTTTGAGAAGGTGCAGTACTCCGCCATGCACGACAAGCTGGTGGCCCAGCTCCTCGCTCCCCAGAGCGCCTACGACTTCCTGGAGGTGGACTTCCTCTGGGCCGGGGAGTTCCCCGCGGCGGGGTGGCTTGAGCCCTTGGAGCCCTACGTGAAGCGGAGCGGCTTTGACCTCTCCCCCTACTACCCCTCCATGCTGGACCTGGTGGGCTACTACCGGGGCACCCTCTACATGATCCCCATGTACAACTACGCCATGGGCCTCATCTACCGCAAGGACCTCCTCTTGAGGAAGGACCTCGCCGAGAAGTACCGGGCCCGCTTCAAGAGGCCCCTGGCCCCGCCCAAGACCCTGGAGGAGTACGTGGACCTCTCCCTCTTCATGGCCCAAAACGCCGGGGTGGCGGGGGCGGCCATGCAGGGGCAACGGGGTGACCCCAACTTCATGGAGTTCTCCAACTACCTCTTCGCCGCCGGGGGCGACTACGTGGACAAGGGCTGGCGCGTGACCCTGAACAGCCCCCAAGGGGAAAGGGCCCTCGCCCTCTACGTGAAGAACATCCGGGAAGCCGCCCAGAAGGGCGCCCTCAACGCCAACCTGGACGACACCTTCCGGGTCATGTGCCAGGGCGGGGCCTTCAGCATGATCACCTACTGGTGGATGCTTCCCCAGCTGGACGACCCCAAGCAGTGCCCCAAGGTGGCGGGCAAGGTGGCCTTAAGCCCCATGCCGGGCGGGGCCGGCGTGAACGGCGGCTGGGGCTGGGCCATCCCCAAAAACAGCGCCCAAAAGGAGGCGGCCTGGAGGTTCATCAGCTGGGTGGAGTCCAAGCCCATCGTGAGGGAGCGGGCCCTTAGGGGCCACGCCCCCACCCGCAAGGACGCCTTCCAGGACCCCGAGGTGCTGAGGAAGTACCCCTACTACAAGGAGGCGGAGCGCGTCATCGCCGGGGCCAAGAAGGTGCCCATCTTCGCCTACACCGCGGAGATGGAGGACGTGGTGGGCCGGGAGATCAGCCTGGCGGCCGCGGGCCAGAAGCCGGTGAAGAAGGCCCTGGAGGACGCGGCCAAGGGCCTCGAGGGCCTCCTCAAGAAGGCCGGGCTCTTAAGGTGATGGCCAGGCGGGCAGGCCTTCTCCTCGCCTTCCCAGGGCTCCTCCTCCTTGCGGGGGTGGTGGGCCTGCCCCTCCTCTACGCCCTCTACCTCTCCCTCACGAACTACTCCTTCCTCAGACCGGAGGCGGCCTTCGTGGGCCTCAGGCGGTACCTGGACGCCCTCCAGGACCCCTACTTCCGCCACGCCCTGGCCCTCACCGGCCTCTACGTGGGCCTCACCGTGGGGCTCACCCTGGCCTTGGGCCTTCTCCTCGCCGTCCTCCTCCACCAGCGCCTCCCCTTCCGGGGCTTCCACTACTTTGCCGTAAGCCTCCCCATGCTCATCGCCCCGGTGGGGGTGGGGCTCATCTGGAAGATGATCCTCCACCCCGAGCTCGGCATCCTGGCCTACCTCTTCGGGGGGCGGGACTTCCTGGGGGACGTCCGCTACGCCCTTCTCACCCTGGCCCTGGTGGACGTGTGGCAGCAGACCTCCTTCGCCGCCCTGGTCCTCCTGGCGGGGCTGAGAAGCCTTCCCAGGGAGCCCTTGGAGGCGGCCTACGTGGACGGGGCCACGCCCTGGCAGGCCTTCCTTCGCGTCACCCTTCCCCTGCTCCTTCCCGTGCTTTGGGTGCTCCTCATCCTGCAGGTGGTGGCCGAGGCCCGGACCTACGACCTGGTCTACGTCCTCACCCGGGGCGGGCCCGGCACCGCCACCGACCTGGTGAGCTTTTACATCTACCGGCAGGCCTTCCTAGGGCTAGACCTCTCGGGGGCGAGCGCCATGGGCTACCTGCTTCTCCTCGGCACCCTGGCCCTCACCGCCCTCTACTACCGGGGGCTGACGCGGGCCTGACGAAGGGGGGTGAGGATTACCCGTGGTGGAGCTACGCGCGGTGACCAAGCGCTACGGCAAGACCCTGGCCGTGAACGGGGTGAGCCTCAAGGTGGAGGAGGGGGAGTTCTTCAGCCTCCTCGGGCCCTCGGGGTGCGGCAAGACCACCACCTTGCGCCTGGTGGCGGGGTTTGAGCGGCCCGACGGGGGCGAGGTGCGGCTTGGGGGGGAGCGGGTGGACGCCCTGCCCCCCGAGCGGCGCCCCATCGGCATGGTCTTCCAAAGCTACGCCCTCTTCCCCAACATGACGGTCTTCGGCAACGTGGCCTTTCCCTTGAGGCTTAAGCGCCTTCCCGAGGAGAAGGTGCGGAAGCGGGTCCTGGAGCTTCTGGAGATGGTGCACCTCTCGGGCCTCGAGGGCCGCTACCCCAAGGAGCTCTCGGGAGGGCAGCAGCAGCGGGTGGCCCTGGCCCGGGCCCTGGCCCGCGAGCCCAAGGTCCTCCTCCTGGACGAGCCCCTCTCCGCCCTGGACGCCAAGATCCGGGAGGAGCTTAGGGGCGAGCTCAAGCGCCTTCAGCGGGAGACGGGCCTCACCGCCATCTACGTGACCCACGACCAGGAGGAGGCCCTGGCCCTCTCCGACCGGGTGGCGGTGATGCGGGAGGGGCGCCTGGAGCAGGTGGACACCCCAAGGGGCGTCTACGAGCGGCCCAGGACCCTCTTCGTGGCCCGGTTCGTGGGCCAGGGGGCCCTGGTGCCCGGGGAGGCCCGGGGTGGGCTTTTCCACCGGGACCGCCCCTGGCCCGTGCGGGTGGAGGGGGAGGGGCGGGGGTACCTCCTCCTGCGGCCGGAGGCCCTCCGGGTCTCCCCCGAGGGGTTCCTCCCGGGGCGGGTGGTCCTCGCCACCTACCTGGGGAGCCTGGTGCGGCTGGAGGTGGAGGCGGAGGGCCTTCTCCTCAAGGTGGACCTGCCCCCCGAGGGGGCGCCGGGAGCGGGGGAAAGCGTGCGGCTCGCCCTCCCGGAAAGCGCCCCCTTCCTGAAGGAGGAAGCATGACCCTGGGCTTCCGCCCCCCCAAGGACCCCGAAGGCTTCCTGGACTACGCCCGGAGGCTTGCGGGGCGCTACGCCTTCATAGAGGTGCCGGGGAGCGCGGCGGAGGCCCTGGAGGGGGCGGCCCTCGAGGCCCGGGCCATGGGCTACCGCCTCACCTTCCACGCCCGCTACCTGGACCTCTACCCGGCCGCCCTCGAGCCCGCCATCCGGGAAGCCTCCTTGAGGCTCCTCAGGGAGGACCTGGACCGGGCCGCCCGCCTGGGGGCGGAGCTCGTGAACGTGCACGCCGGGAGCATCCCCTGGACGGACTACCCGCCCCCGGGCCTCTCCCCGGCCCACGAGGCCTTGAGGGAGGCGGAGAGGCGCCTCCGCCAGGAAGCCCTGAAGCGGGCCCTAGAGGCCTTCGCCCACCTAAGCCGCCTGGCCCTGGACCTGGGGGTGCGGCTTACCCTAGAGAACCTCCCCGCCCCCCAGGAGCTCCCCAGGACCCCGGAGGAGATGGCCCGCTTCCTGGAGATCCCGGAGCTTTACTTCTGCCTGGACCTGGGCCACGCCCAGATGGCCGGGGTCCCCCCCGAGGCCTTCCTGGAGGCCCTCGGCCCCCGGCTCATCCACGTCCACGCCCACGCCAACGACGGGCGCTACGACCTCCACCTGCCCCCGGGCCCTGAGGCGCTCCACCCCTTCGCCCTTAGGCCCTGCACCCTCCTGGTGGAGCTCCCGCCCAGGGGCGTGGAGGAGTACCTGGAGGTCCACGCGCGCTTGGCCTCAGCGGGGCTCGTCCCCGAGGCAACAGGAGGTGAGGAAGCATGAAGGCAAAAGGGTTCTTTGGGTACGTTGGGGGCGCCTTGGCGCTCCTCTTGGCCCTCGGCCTCAGGTCGCTTGGGGCCCTGGCCCAGGGCGGAGCCTCCCTTCCCCCCGAGCTGGACAACGCCTACATCCGCAACCTGGCGGCCAAGGCCCGGGCGGAGGGCGGGGTCATCAACTCCTACGGCATGCCCAACGACTGGGCCAACTACGGGGGGATCTTCGCCGAGTTCCAGCGCCTCTTCGGCATCCGCCAGCAGGACATCGACATGGGCAGCGCCGTGGTCCTGAGCCGGATGCGGGAGGAGAAGGCCAGCAAGAACGACATCGCCGACCTCAAGCCCGCCTTCGCCATGGTCCTGGCCGAGGAGGGCCTGACCCTGCCCTACCGGGTCACCTCCTGGGCCGCCCTCCCCGAGGGGCAGAAGGGGGTGGGGAAGGACGGCTCCGCCTGGTATGCGGGCTACAAGGGCACCCTGGGCTGGATCGTGAACACCAGGCTGGTCAAGAAGGTGCCGAGGACCTGGAAGGAGCTGGAAAACCCCGAGTACAAGGGCCTCATCCAGTACCAGGACCCGAGGGCCACGGGCACCGGGGTGGCCACCATCATGGCCGCGGCCTACGCCCTCACGGGGGACCCCTACAACTACAAGGCCGGGGTGGACTTCTTCGCCCGCCTCCATAAGCTTGGGGTGATCGGCTCGGTGGAGCCCAAGGTGACCACCGCCAAGTTTGAGCGGGGCGAGGTGGGGATCCTCATCAACTACGACTACAACCTCCTGGCCTGGAAGGAGCGCTTCCCCTTCCCCACCGAGGTGGTCATCCCCGAGGACGGCTCCCTGGCCAACGGCGGGGGCATCGTCGCCGCCCGCAACGCCCCCCACCCCAACACCGCCAAGCTCTTCCTGGAGTTCATCTTCTCCCGGTACGGGCAGAGCCTCTTCGCCAAGGCCTTCGTCTCCCCCATCCGGCCCGACGTGGAGCTCCCCAAGGAGGTGGCGGCCAAGTTCCCGCCCAAGAGCGCCTACGCCAAGGTGAAGTTCGTGGACTACAAGAAGGAAGAGGCGGTCTCCGAGGCCCTGCAGAAGTACTACGGGGAGACCATCCGCTAAGCCCTTCGGGGGCGGGGCTTCCCCGCCCCCTTTTCCCATGCGCGGCGAACGCCTGCTTCTCCTTCCGGGGGCCCTTTTCCTCCTCCTCTTCTTCGCCTACCCCCTCTGGACCATCCTGGAGCGGAGCCTCTCCTCCCCGGAGGGCCTCACCCTCGCCCGCTACCTCAAGGCCCTCACCGCCCCCGCCTACCTCGAGGCCTGGCGCAACTCCCTCCTCTTCGCCGCCGCCTCCACCCTGCTCGCCGCCATCTTTGGGGTCTTCGTGGCCTACTGGACGAGCGGGCTTCCCCTCGGGCTCAAGCGCTTCCTGCTTTCCCTCTACGCCATCCCCGTCTCCCTTTCGGGGCTGGTGGTGGCCTTCGGCTTCATCGTCCTTTTGGGGCGGAACGGGGTGGTGAACCAGCTCTTGGGCGCCCTGGGGCTACCCCGCTTGGACCTCTACAGCTGGACGGGCCTCCTCCTGGTCTTCCCCTTCTACAACGTCCCCCTCTTCGCCCTGGCCCTCATGCCCCTGTTGGAAAGCCTGGGGAGGGAGCTCATGGAGGCGGCCCGGGCCTCCGGGGCCACCCCCTTCCAGGCCTGGGTGCGGGTCCTCCTGCCGAACCTCCTGCCCGGCGTCCTCGCGGGAAGCGCCATCGTCTTCGCCGGGATGATGGGGGCCTTCGGCACCGCCTTGGCCCTCACGGGCTTCGCCAAGAACCTCCTCTCCCTGCAGATCTACAGCCTGGTCTCCGAGAGCAGCTTTGACCTCCCCCAGGCCGCCGCCTTGGCGGTGGTCCTCATGGCCTCCACCGGGCTTGGCCTCTACCTCCTCGCCCTCTGGGAAAGGAGGTGGCGGCGGTGAGGGCCCTAGGGTGGCTCCTCTTCGGCCTCTTCCTCCTCTACCTCGTCCTGCCCATGCTGGCCCCGGTGGTCTACTCCTTCAGCCAGATGTGGCTCGGCCTCCTCCCCGAAGGCTTCACCCTGGCCTGGTACCGGAGGATCCTCCAGGACCCCCGCTACCTCGAGGCCGCCCTCCTCTCCCTGCGCATCGCCCTCCTGGCGGTGCTCCTCAACGTGGCGGTGGGGGTGCCCACCGCCTACGTGGCCTACACCTGGACGGGCCGGGTGGGGGAGGGCCTGAGGCGCCTCCTCCAGGTCCTTCCCCTGCTGGTGCCGCCCCTCGTGGTGGGGCTGGGCTTCCTCCTCGCCTTCAACCGCCCGCCCCTGGCCCTTTCCGGCACCTTCTGGATCGTGGTCTTCGGCCACGCCGCCTTGGGCTTCCCCTTCTTCTTCCGCACGGTCTACGCCGGCCTTGCGGGAATAGAGGTGCGCCTCCTCATGGAGGCGGCCCAGGCCTCGGGAGCGGGCCTCCTCGCGCGAATGCGCTACGTGCTCCTGCCCAACCTGCTGCCGGCGGTCCTCTCGGGGAGCCTGGTGGCCTTCGCCATCTCCATGGGGGAGTTTGAGGTGACCAGCATGGTGGCGGGCTTCGGCACGGTCACCCTCCCCCTCCTCCTCTTCCAGAGCCTGCGGGAGGACTTCCGGGCGGCGAGCGCCGTGGCCAGCCTCCTCCTCTACACCACCCTCCTCGCCCTCCTGGGCCTTGCCCTGCTCCGGAGGCGCTAGGGCCCGGCGCCCTTTTCACGCCCCTTTCACCCCGGGGGTCTAGCTTGAGGGCAGGAGGTTGGTATGGCCCTCTTCGGCAGCCTAGACACCATGCCCCTGCCCGAGATCCTCGGGCTCCTCTCCGGAAAGGAAGGGGCTTTGGAGCTTTGGAACCTCAAGGGGCACCCCCCCACCACCCTCTACCTCCGCCCCGGCTTCGTCCGGGCCGTGGTCCAGGGAGGAAAGCCCCTGGGCCGTGAAGCGGCCAAGGCCGCCCTCAAGGAGCTCCTCCTCACCGAGGGGGGAAGCTTTGAGTTCCACCCCGGGGCCAGGCCCAAGGGCGGCGAGGACCTCGCCCTCCCCATTGAGCGCCTCCTCCTCTCCTTCACCACCCTCCAGGACGAGCTCGCCCACTACCGCCCCTACCTCCCCCACCCCGAGGCCCGCTTCACCCTGGCCGGGCCCTCCCCGGAAGAGCCCCGCTACAAGGAGTTCTTCCGCCGGGCCCTTCCCTACCTCAAGCGGGGCGCCTCGGCGGTGGAGCTTTCCCAGGCCCTGCACCTTCCCCTGGACGAGGCCCGCCTCTACCT
>NZ_JBWGQW010000019.1:0-24132 GCF_056332225.1 Thermus sp.
GCCGTTGAGCTGGTAGGTGAGCCTGGCCACGCGGACGTTGTCCTGGGCGGTGCCCTGGACGGTTATGGAAGCCTGGTTGACGGTGGCGCCGTCCTGGGGAGAGGCGATGGACACCTTGGGCTTCACGGCGTCCTGGGAGCACGCGGCGAGGAGCAGGGCACCTAGAAGAAACCCCATTGCGCCCAGTCGGTTCCTCATAAAGCACCTCCTTGCTCCAGCTTGCCTTGGACTTGCCTAGACCTGGGAAGATAGGGTTTCGGCATAGGGAAACCTCCCTCTTGCGGCTGGTCCGCAAGGCCAATGCTACCCTTACCTTGGGATGGGCGTCAACCGGGTGCAAATCATTGCAAGAGGTTGGTGTATACTTATGCACACCCCCTCGAGGGGGTAGACTGGGAGGGACATGAAGATCGTCTTGGCCTACTCCGGCGGACTGGACACCAGCATCATCCTCAAGTGGCTTAAGGAAACCTACGGGGCCGAGGTCATCGCCTTCACCGCGGACATCGGCCAGGGGGAGGAGGTGGAGGAGGCCCGGGAGAAGGCCTTGAGGACCGGGGCCTCCAAGGCCATCGCCTTGGACCTCAAGGAGGAGTTCGTCCGGGACTTCGTCTTCCCCATGATGCGGGCTGGCGCGGTGTACGAGGGCTACTACCTCCTCGGCACGGCCATCGCCCGCCCCCTCATCGCCAAGTACCTGGTGAAGATTGCCGAGGAAGAGGGGGCCGAGGCCGTCGCCCACGGGGCCACGGGGAAGGGGAACGACCAGGTGCGCTTTGAGCTCACCGCCTACGCCCTGAAGCCCGATATCCGGGTCATCGCTCCCTGGCGGGAGTGGCGCTTCCAGGGACGCCAGGAGATGATCGCCTACGCCGAGGCCCACGGCATCCCCGTCCCCGTGACCCAGGAGAGCCCCTACTCCATGGACGCCAACCTCCTGCATATTTCCTACGAGGGCGGGGTCCTCGAGGACCCCTGGGCCGAGCCCCCTAAAGGGATGTTCCGCATGACCCAAGACCCCGAGGAGGCCCCCGACGCCCCGGAGTACGTGGAGGTGGAGTTTTTCCAGGGCGACCCCGTGGCGGTGAACGGGGAGAGGCTTTCCCCGGCGGCTCTCTTGCAAAGGCTTAACGAGATCGGGGGGCGGCACGGGGTGGGCCGGGTGGACATCGTGGAGAACCGCTTCGTGGGCATGAAGTCGCGGGGGGTCTACGAGACCCCGGGGGGGACGATCCTCTACCACGCCCGGCGGGCGGTGGAAAGCCTCACCCTGGACCGGGAGGTCCTCCACCAGCGGGACCTGCTTTCCCCCAAGTACGCCGAGCTCGTCTACTACGGCTTCTGGTACGCTCCCGAAAGGGAGGCCCTCCAGGCCTACGTTGACCACGTGGCGAAGGCGGTCACCGGGGTGGCCCGGCTCAAGCTTTACAAAGGCAATGTCTACGTGGTGGGGAGGAAGGCGCCAAAGAGCCTCTACCGGAAGGACCTGGTCTCCTTTGACGAGGCGGGGGGCTACCACCAGAAGGACGCCGAGGGCTTCATCAAGATCCAGGCCCTGCGCCTCCGGGTGCGGGCCCTTCTGGAGAGGGAGGGCCATGGCGCATAGGACCTGGGGGGGGCGCTTCGGGGAGGGGCCCCATGCCCTCGCGGCCCGCTTCAACGCCTCCCTCCCCTTTGACCGGGCGCTTTGGCGGGAGGACCTCTGGCAGAACCGGGTCCACGCCCGCATGCTCCACGCCGTGGGCCTAATCACCGGGGAGGAGCTTGAGGCGATTCTAAAGGGGTTGGACCGGATTGAGGAGGAGATAGAGGCGGGCACCTTCCCCTGGCGGGAGGAGCTGGAGGACGTGCACATGAACCTCGAGGCCCGCCTCACCGAGCTTATTGGCCCCCCGGGGGGCAAGCTCCACACCGCCCGGAGCCGCAACGACCAGGTGGCCACCGACCTCAGGCTCTTCCTGCGGGCCGCCCTAGACGAGCTCCTCGCCCTCCTTCTAGAGCTCCGCCGGGTCCTGGTGCGGGAGGCGGAAAGGCACCTGGACCCCCCCTACGTCCTCCCCGGCTACACCCACCTGCAGCGGGCCCAGCCCGTGCTCCTCGCCCACTGGTTCCTCGCCTACTACGAGATGCTCGGGCGGGACGCAGGGCGCCTGGAGGACGCCAGAGAGCGCCTCAACGAAAGCCCCCTGGGGGCGGCCGCCCTCGCGGGGACGGGCTTTCCCATAGACCGCCACTTCACCGCGAGGGAGCTCGGCTTTAAGGCCCCCATGCGGAACTCCCTGGACGCGGTGGCCTCCCGGGACTTCGCCCTCGAGGTCCTCTCCGCCCTGAATATCGGCCAGCTCCACCTCTCCCGCCTCGCCGAGGAGCTCATCCTCTACAGCACCGAGGAGTTCGGCTTCGTGGAGATTCCCGACGCCTTCGCCACCGGGTCTTCCATCATGCCCCAGAAGAAGAACCCCGATGTCCTTGAGCTCATCCGGGCCAAGGCGGGGAGGGTCCTCGGGGCCCTGGTGGGGCTTTCTTCGGTGGTGAAGGGCCTCCCCCTCGCCTACAACAAGGACCTCCAGGAGGACAAGGAGCCCCTTCTGGACGCCCTCGCTACCTACCGGGATAGCCTCAGGCTCCTCTCCGCCCTGCTTCCCGGGCTTAAGTGGAACCGGGAGAGGATGTGGCGGGCGGCGGAGGGGGGCTACGCCCTGGCCACGGAGCTCGCCGACTACCTGGCGGAGAAGGGCCTTCCCTTCCGGGAGGCCCACCACGTGGTGGGGAGGCTCGTGCGCAGGCTTTCCGAGGAGGGGCGGGCCCTCAAGGACCTCACCCTGGAGGAGCTTAGGGTCCACCACCCCCTCTTCGCCGAGGACGCCCTCCCCCTCCTCCGGCTGGAGACGGCCATCCACCGCCGCCGCTCCTATGGCGGCACGGCCCCCGAGGCGGTGCGGGAAAGGCTTTTGGAGGCCAAGAAGGAGGTGGGCCTTGACTGAGATCACCGTTCCCCTGGCCCAGGTGGCCTTGCCCGAGGTGCGCCTCGAGGCGGCCCTGGAGCTCAGGAGGGCGAGGCTTGGCGACGTGGACGCCATCTACTGGCTCATCCGCTACTGGGCGGAGAAGGGCCTGATGCTGGTGCGGAGCCACAGCCACCTCTACGAGAACATCCGGGACTTCCTGGTCCTCGAGGACGAGGACGGCCAGATCGTGGGCACCGTGGCCCTCCACGTCCTCTGGCGGGACCTCGCCGAGATAAGGGGCCTCGCCGTCCACCCGAGCCGCCAGGGGCAGGGCCTCGGGCGCTGGCTCGTTTTGGGGGCGGAGAGGGAGGCCCGCGACCTCGGGCTTCCCCGGGTCTTCGCCTGGACCCTCCAGGTGAACTTCTTCCGCAAGCTCGGCTACCGGGTCACGAGCCGGGAGGCCCTTCCCCCCAAGGTCTGGAGCGAGTGCAACGCCTGCCCCTTCTACGAGAACTGCCGGGAGATCGCCGTCATCAAGGAGTTTTCCCCAGGGGCTTCCGGGGGCTAGAATGAACGGGATGGGCACCCTAACCCGCTACCTGGAGGAGGAATGGCTGGACTGAAGGAGCGCGCCGTTTTGGTCCTGGAGGACGGCACCGTCTACCACGGCTACGCCTTCGGCGCCCGGGGGAAAACGGTGGGGGAGGTGGTCTTCAACACCGCCCAGACCGGCTACCAGGAGATCATGACCGACCCCAGCTACCACGGCCAGATCGTGGTCATGACCTACCCCCACCAGGGCAACTACGGGGTGAACGTCTACGACATGCAGTCCAACCGCCCCTGGGTGAAGGGCTTCGTGGCCAAGGAGTTCAGCCGCGTGGCCTCCAACCCCCGGGCCCAGCAGACCCTCGGGGAGTTCATGGAGTTCTACGGGGTGGTGGGGATTGAGGGCATAGACACGCGGGCCCTGGTGCGGAAGATCCGGGAAGGCGGGGTGCTGAAAGGGGCCATCGCCCACGCCAGCTTCTTCGGCGCCCCCGACCGCGCCTTCACCGAGGGGGAGCTCGAGGCCCTGCGCCGCGAGGCCCAGGCCTGGACGGACATTGACGGGCGGGACATGACCCCCGAGGTCTCCACCCCTCTGCCCTACGCCTGGCCCACCTTGAAGTCGGGGCGGCGCATCGTGGTCATGGACTTCGGCATCAAGCACGCCATCGTGGAGAACCTGGCCGCCCTCGGCTTTGAGGTCATCGTGGTCCCCGGGAAGACCCCGGCCCACCAGATCATGGCCCTGGAGCCCCACGGCCTCCTCATCTCCAACGGCCCCGGGGACCCCGCCATGCCCCGCTACGCCCACGAGACCATCTGGAAGCTCATGGGGCTTCTGCCCACCTTCGGCATCTGCCTGGGGCACCAGCTCTTGGCCCTGGCGGCGGGGGGGCGGACCTTCAAGATGAAGTTCGGCCACCGGGGCGCGAACCACCCGGTGAAGAACCTGAAGACGGGCAAGGTGGAGATCACCAGCCAAAACCACGGCTACGCGGTGGACATAGACTCCCTCAAGGACTTCCGCCCCACCCACGTGAACCTGAACGACGGCACCCTCGAGGGCATGGCCCACGCCCGCTACCCCGTCTTCTCCGTCCAGTACCACCCCGAGGCCGCCCCGGGCCCCCACGACGCCCTCTACCTCTTCCGCCGCTTTTTGGAGGAGGTGGAGGCCTTCCACGGGGCCACCGGGCTTCCCGTGGAGAAGCAGCGGGCGGACCAGCACGGGATCTAGTAGTCCATCCCCCGGATGTTGCCCTCCTCGTCCACGTCAATCTGGAGGGCCTGGGGGGACTTGGGCAGGCCCGGAAGGGTCTCTATCCCCCCCATGTAGACCACCACGAACCCCGCCCCCAGGCGGCAGCGGAGGTCCGTGACCCGCACGGTGAAGCCTTGGGGGCGGCCCCGGAGCCTGGGGTTGTCGGAGAGGGAGGTGGCGGCCTTGGCCATGACCACGGGCAGGGCCTCGCACCCCTCCTTCTTCGCGGCCTTGAGGGCGCGCTTCGCCTCCTCGCTCCACTCCACCCTTTCCGCCCCGTAGACCTTCCTGGCGATGGCCTCCACCTTCTCCTCCAGGGGGGCCTCGAGGGGGTAGAGGGGCCGGTAGGCGTGGGGAAGGGCGAGGGCCTCCAAGACCTTCTCGGCGAGCTCCAGACCCCCCTCGCCCCCCTTGGCGTAGACCTCGCTCGGGGCGAAGGGGAGGCCCCTTTCCTCGGCGAAGGCCCGCACCAGGGCGATCTCCTCCGGGGTATCGCCGGGGAAGCGGTTTAGGGCGATCACGGGGGTGTAGCCGAAGAGCTCCACGTTCTCCACGTGCTTTTCCAGGTTGGCGAGGCCCTCCTTCACCGCCTTTAGGTCCGGCATCCCGTAGGCGTCCTGCCCCCCGTGGTAGCGGAGGGCCCTTATGGTGGCCACCAGGACCACCGCCTCGGGGACGAGGCCCGTGGTGCGGGCCACCACGTTCATGAACTTCTCCATCCCCAGGTCCGTGGCGAAGCCCGCCTCCTGCACCACGAAGTCCGCGAGGCCCAGGGCGAAGAGGCTTGCCCTCAGGGAGTTGGTGCCGTGGGCGATGTTGCCGAAGGGCCCCATGTGAATGAAGGCGGGGTTCCCCTCGGCGGTCTGCGCCAGGTTGGGGAGGAAGGCCTGCCGGAGGAGGGCGGCCATGGCCCCCACCGCCTGGAGGTCTGCGGCGTACACCGGCTTGCCCTCGTGGGTGAAGGCCACCCGCATCCGGCCGAGGCGCCGCTTCAGGTCCTGAAAGTCCCGGGCCAGGCTCATGAGGGCCATGACCTCGCTGGCCACGGTGAGCTCAAACCCCCCTTCCCGGGGCACCCCGTGGGCCTTGCCCCCAAGGCCCAGGACGATGTGCCTAAGGGCCCGGTCGTTCATGTCTATGGCCCGCTTGAGCTCCACGCGCCTCGGGTCAATGCCGAGCTCGTTTCCCTGGTGCAGGTGGTTGTCCAGGAGGGCGTTTAGGAGGTTCACGGCGCTGGTCACCGCGTGGAAGTCCCCGGTGAAGTGGAGGTTGATCTCGTGGCGGGGCTCCACGCGGGCCTTCCCGCCCCCCGTGGCCCCGCCCTTCACCCCGAAGACGGGGCCCAAGGAGGGCTCCCTCAGGGCCAGGGCCGCCCGCTTCCCCAGGCGCCACAGGGCGTCCACCAGGCCGATGGCCGTGGTGGTCTTGCCTTCCCCGGCCGGGGTGGGGGTGATGGCGGTGACCAGGATGAGCCTCCCCTTGGCCTTTGGGGGCTCGCCCAGGACCTTGGCCATGTGGGGGCCGTAGAGGTAGAGCCTTTCCCGGCTTAAGCCCAGTTTGGCCGCCACCTCTTCTATGGGCAAAAGGGCTTCCCGTACGATCACGCCTAGAGCCTACACCCACCCCCTAGGGAGAGAAGTCCCGGTTTCCCCCGGAGAGGAGGAGGGCGAGGGTCTTGGGAAGGCCCGCCCCGTGCTCCAGCACCGCGGCCAGGGGGAGGGCGCCCGTGGGCTCCACCACCTGCTTGGTGCGGGTGAAGAGGAGGCGCTCGGCCTCCAAGATGGCCTCCTCGCTCACCGCGAGGACCCCGTCCGCCTTCTCCTTGAGGATGGGGAAGGTGTGCTTTCCCAGGCTTAGCGTGCGCACCCCGTCGGCCCGGGTCTTGGGAGGGGCTTCCAGGCGGAGGATCCTTCCCGCCTCGAGGCTCCTCCTGGCGTCGTCCGCGGCCTCGGGCTCCACCCCGAGGACCAGGGTCTTGGGGGAGAGGGCCTTCACCGCCACGGCCACCCCGGCGAGGAGCCCCCCGCCCCCCACGGGGGCGAGGACGGCCTCGGGGAAGACCCCCATCCGCCCCGCCTGGGCCAGGAGCTCAAGCCCCGCCGTAGCTTGCCCGGCGATGACCAGGGGGTCGTCAAAGGGGTGGACGAGGGCGTAGCCCGTCTCCTTGAGGAGGGCCTCGGCCACCTCCTCCCGGTTCTTGGCCGTCACCCCTTGGTCCACCACCTCGGCCCCGTAGGCCCGGGCGCAGGCCTTCTTGTAGGGGCTCGCGTCCTCGGGCATGACCACCAGGGCCCTCACCCCGAGCACCCTGGCGGCGTAGGCCACCCCCTGGGCGTGGTTCCCGCTGGAAACGGCGAGGAGCCCCTTGGGGTTTTCCAGGGTGAGGGCCTTGGAAAGCGCCCCCCGGGCCTTGAAGCTTCCGGTCTTCTGCAGGTGCTCGGCCTTGAGGAGGAGGCGCTTGCCCAAAAGCTCGTCCAGGAGGCGGGAGGTGAGGAGGGGGGTGCGGTGGGTGTAGGGGGCGATGCGGCGAAAGGCGGCGTGGATCCCGGCGAGGTCCATGCCCCCATGATGCCAGGTGGACACGCGGGCCTTCCCGCGCTAGAGTGGGAGGGGTATGGACTTCCTCTACACCCTGGTCATCCTCCTCTACCTCGGCGTGGCCGGGCTTTTGGTCTACCTGGTCCTGGTGCAGGAGCCCAAGCAGGGGGCGGGGGACCTCATGGGGGCCTCCGCCGACCTCTTCTCCGCCCGGGGGGTCACGGGGGGGCTTTACCGCCTCACCGTCATCCTGGGGGTGGTCTTCGCCGCCCTGGCCCTCCTCATCGGCCTCTGGCCCCGTTGACAAGAGGCCCTCTCCCCGGTACCATGGGCCTTGCCTGGGGCCGTGGCGCAGTTGGGAGCGCGCCTCAATGGCATTGAGGAGGTCAGGGGTTCGAATCCCCTCGGCTCCACCAGGAAAGCCCCCCGCAAGGGGGGCTTCGGCTTGCAGGAGGGCTAAGGTTTGGGTATAGTGAAAGGCCGGTAGGGCCCAAGGGCCCAAAGGGGAAGCCATGTTCGCGATCGTCAAGACGGGTGGAAAGCAGTACCGGGTGGAGCCCGGCCTGAGGCTGAAGGTGGAGAAGCTTCAGGCCGAGCCGGGGAGCCAGGTGGAGCTTCCCGTCCTCCTCCTGGGGGGCGAGAAGGTGGCGGTGGGAGCGCCCTACGTGGAGGGGGCCAAGGTGGTGGCCGAGGTCCTGGCCCACGGCCGGGGCAAGAAGATCACCGTCTCCAAGTTCAAGGCCAAGGTGCAGTACCGCAGGAAGCGGGGGCACCGCCAGCCCTACACCGAGATCCTCATCAAGGAGATCCAGGGGTGAGCCATGGCGCATAAAAAGGGACTTGGTTCCACGAAAAACGGCCGCGACTCCCAGTCCAAGCGCCTGGGGGTGAAGCGGTTTGGCGGCCAGGTGGTGCGGGCGGGCCACATCCTGGTCCGCCAGCGGGGAACCCGCTTCAAGCCGGGCAAGAACGTGGGCATGGGCCGGGACTTCACCCTCTTCGCCCTGGTGGACGGGGTGGTGGAGTTCCAGGACAAGGGGCGCCTCGGCCGCTACGTCCACGTGCGCCCCTTGAGCTAGGGGGCCTTGGCCTTTCGGGACGTTCTCCACATCACCGTCGCCGCCGGTAGGGGTGGCGACGGCGCCGTTTCCTTCCGCCGCGAGAAGTTCGTGCCCAAGGGGGGGCCGGACGGAGGCGACGGGGGTCGGGGGGGGGACGTCTACCTTAGGGCCCGGGGGAGCGTGGACTCCCTCTCCGGGCTTTCCAAGCGCACCTACAAGGCCGAAGACGGGGAGCACGGCAAGGGAAGCGGCCAGCACGGCCGCGCCGGGGAGGACCTCTTCATTGAGGTGCCTCGAGGCACCCGGGTTTACGACGCCGACACCGGGGAGCTCCTGGCCGACCTCACCGAGGAGGGCCAGACCGTCTTGGTGGCCCGGGGCGGAGAAGGGGGGCGGGGGAACGCCCACTTCGCCACCCCCACCCGCCAGGCCCCCCGCTTCGCCGAGGCGGGGGAGGAGGGGGAGAAGCGGAGGCTCAGGCTGGAGCTCATGCTCATCGCCGACGTGGGCCTGGTGGGCTACCCCAACGCCGGAAAGTCCAGCCTCCTCGCCGCCACCACCCGGGCCCACCCCAAGATCGCCCCGTACCCCTTCACCACCTTAAGCCCCAACCTGGGGGTGGTGGAGGTCTCCGAGGAGGAGCGCTTCACCCTGGCCGACATCCCGGGGATCATCGCGGGGGCGAGCCAGGGCAGGGGGCTTGGCCTGGACTTCCTGCGCCACATCGCCCGCACCCGGGTCCTCCTCTACGTCCTGGACGCCACGGAGGACCCTCTTTCCGCCCTCCGCACCTTGAGGCGGGAGGTGGGGGCCTACGACCGGGGGCTCCTCCTGCGGCCGAGCCTCGTGGCCCTCAACAAGGTGGACCTCCTTTCCCCGGAGGAGGTGGGGGCCCAGGTGGCGGGGCTTGCCCAGGAGGGGCTTCCCGTGGTCCCGGTGAGCGCCCTCACCGGGGAGGGGCTACCGGGGCTAAAGGAGGCCCTCTGGAACCTGGTGCAGGCCACCCCCGCCCCCGAGCTTCCCAAGCCCGCGCCCCGGACCGAGGTCAGGGCGGGGGTGGAGGTGGTGCCCCTGGAGGAGGGGGTCTACGAGGTGCGGGCCCCCGAGGTGGAGCGCCGCCTAAGGCGCCTCAAGGGGGACCTCCTCGAGGCCGCGGGCTACCTCCAGGAGCTCTTCAAGCGCCACGGGGTGGAGGCCGCCCTCAGGGCCAAGGGGGTGCGGGCGGGGGACGTGGTGCGGGTGGCCGGGCTGGAGTTTGAGTACATCCCGGAGGGATAGGTGCGCCTGGGCCTCTTCGGCGGGAGCTTTGACCCCATCCACCTGGGGCACCTCATCGCCGCCAGCGAGGCGGCGAGCGCCCTCGGCCTGGACCGGGTGCTCTTCGTGGTGGCCGCCCGGCCCCCCCACAAGACCCCCGTGGCCCCCCCGGAGGCCCGCTACGAGATGGTCCTCCTGGCCACGGGGGAGGACGGGCGTTTTTTGGCCTCGAGGCTGGAGCTGGACCGGCCAGGCCCCAGCTACACCGTGGACACCCTGGAGGAGGCCCGGCGGCTTTTCCCGGAGGACGAGCTCTTCTTCATCACCGGGGCGGACGCCTACCGGGACGTCCTCACCTGGAAGGAGGGGCGAAGGCTCCCCGAGCTCGCCACCCTGGTGGCCGTGGCCCGTCCCGGCTACCCCCTAGAGGGGGTGCCCCTGCCGGTGGTGCCCCTTTTGGTTCCCGAGGTGGGCATCTCCAGCACCGAGATCCGCAGGCGCCTCAAGGAGGGCCTGAGCGTCCGCTACTGGGTTCCCCGCCCCGTGGAGGTGTACCTTGAAAAGCACGGCCTCTACCGCTGAGCTTCTGGAGAAGGTCAGGGCCCTGGTGCGTCCCGAGCGCCTGGAGCACATCCTCCGGGTGGCGGCCTTGGCCAAGGAGATCGCCGAGAAAAACGGGCTGGACGGGGAGCGGGCCTACCTTGCGGGCCTCCTCCACGACGCCGCCCGGGACCTCCCCGAGGAAGAGCTAAAGAGGCTGGCTCCCCCGGAGAACGAGGTGGAGCGGGCCCACCCCCTTTCCCTCCACGGCCGGGCGGCCCGCAGGCTGGCCGAGGCCTGGGGGGTGGGGGATGAGGAGGTGCTGGAGGCCATAGAGGGCCACGTCTTCGGGGTGGAGCCGGGAAACGCCCTGGGCATGGCCCTCTACATCGCCGACATCTCCGAGCCGGGCAGAGGGGTGAACGGGGAGATCCGGGAGCTCGCCCTTTCCGGGGAGCTTCTTGAGGCCTACCGCCGGGCGGTGGAGAACAAGGTGAACTACCTCGCCGCCAAGGGGATTCCCGTCCACCCCAAGACCCTAGCGGTTTACCGCAGCCTGAAGGATGCGCCCTAGGCTTTTCTTCCTTCTCCTGGCCCTGGCCCTCTTCGCCCTTGGGGGGGTGCTCTCCTGGCCCCGCGCGCCTTCGGAGGAGGTCCGCCCGGTGCGGCTTGGGCCCCTGCCGGAGATGGGGGTGGTGGTGGCCGCCCGGGACATCGAGTACTGCGGCTACCACACGCCCTGCGGTCCTGGAAGCCGCACGGACACCATCTTCTACCTGCGCCTCGAGGGGGGAGAGGTGAAGGGGGTGGCCATCCCCCGGGACCTCTTTAGCCCCCTCGTGAGCGGCAAGATCAACGCCGCCTACGGGCGGGGCGGGCCCGAGCTTTTGAAGCGGGCGGTGGAGGAGGCCACGGGCCTCGTGGCCGAGCGCCACCTCGTCCTCACCCTAAAGAGCGTGGCCCGGGTGGTGGACGCCGTGGGGGGAGTGGAGGTCTACCTGGAAAAGCCCATGCGCTACACCGACCGGGCGGCGAAGCTCTTCATAGACTTCCCCGCGGGGCCCCTTCACCTCTCGGGCGAGGAGGCGGTGAAGTACATGCGCTTCCGCCACGACGCCCTGGGGGACTACGCCCGGCTGGACCGGATTAAGGAGGTGGTCGGGCAGGTCATGAAGAGGGCGCAAGATCCCAGGACCTGGCCTGCCCTCACCCAGGCCCTGCGGGAGGCCTGGGGGGAGCTGGACACCGACCTCACCCTGGAGGAGCTCCTCATCCACCTTCCGGCGGTGCGGGGGCTCAGGCTTACCTTGGCCACCCTTCCCACCCGGGAGGGCCCCGGCACCTTCCTCTATGTGGACGAGGAGGCGAAGGGGCGCTTCCTCTCCGCCTTCTTCGGCGGGGCTCCTTCCTCTTCGCCTCCCCGGGTGGCCGTGCGCCTTAGGGGGGAGCCTGAGCTTCTGGCCTGGGCCCGGCTTTTCCTGGCCCAGGAGGGAATAGGGGCCGAGGAGGAAGCTGCCCATGTGGTCAAGAGCGCCGTCTACGCCCAAGACCCCGAGGCCGGGGCCTACTTCGCCGACCTCTTCCACCTGCCCCTCCTCGCTCCCCACCGGCCCCTGGAGGGCGTGGTGGTGGAGCTTGGGCGGGACCTGCTACAATGAGCTCGGATGGTGAAGACCAAGGAGGCCCTGGACTTGGTGGGGCGCATCAAGGACCTGCTCCTGGAAAAGAAGGCGGAAGGCGTGGTGGCCCTGGATCTCCGCAGGGTTTCCGAAACCCTGGACTACTTTGTCTTGGCCAGCGCCACCAGCACCCCCCACCTGCAGGCCCTGGAGCGGCACCTGCAGGAGAAGCTTGAGGAGGAGGGCCTCCGCCCCCGGCCCACCGAGGGGCAGAGCCCCCGCTGGGTGGTCCTGGACTACGGGGAGGTGGTGGTCCACCTCATGACCCCCGAGGCCCGGGCCTACTACGACCTCGAGGGCTTCTGGGCCGACGCCGACAGGGTCTAAGTACCCCACAGCCCAAGCTCGGGCATCCCGTGTTGCAGCGGGTGCTTAGGTACCCCGCTCTGGGAGAAGCCAGAGCGGAAGCCCCCAAAAGCCCCTCCCTAGCCCAAGCCAGGGCACCCCAACCAAGGCGCGGGCGCTCAGCTACTTCAGCCTAGGAGGGGCCAAGGGCCCCATGATGAAGCGCTGGAAAGCGAGGTAAAACCCCAGGTAGACCAAAAGCTGGAACCAGAAGCTCGCCGCGATCCCAAGCCCCAGGGCGCCGAGGAGGAGGATGAGGGCCACCGCCCCCATCATCACCAAGGCGGTGCGCAGAAAGACCCCGGGGAAGTACCGGAGGGCCTCGCGGAAGGTCTTGGGCCGCCGGGCCTCCCACTCCTTCAGGGCCTTCTTCTTGAGCTTTTCCTCGCGCTTCTTCTTCCCCACGGAGAAAGTATACTGGAGCCCGTGAAGGTGGTCCGCACCGTGGCCCAGCTAAGGGAGGCCCTGCCCAAGGAAGGGGTGGGCTTCGTCCCCACCATGGGCTACCTCCACCGCGGGCACCTCGCCCTGGTGGAACGGGCCCGGCGGGAGAACCCCTTCGTGGCGGTTTCCATTTTCGTGAATCCCCTGCAGTTCGGTCCCGGGGAGGACTACCACCGCTACCCCCGGGACTTGGAGCGGGACCAGGCCCTCTTGGAGGAAGCTGGCGTGGACCTTCTCTTCGCTCCCGGGGTGGAGGAGATGTACCCCAAAGGCTTTGCCACCCGGGTCCAGGTGGAGGGCCCCCTCACCGCCCTTTGGGAAGGGGAGGTGCGCCCCGGCCACTTCCAGGGGGTGGCCACGGTGGTGGCCAGGCTCTTCCTTCTGGTAGGCCCCCAAAGGGCCTATTTTGGGGAGAAGGACTACCAGCAGCTTTTGGTCATTCGGAAGATGGTCCAGGACCTGGGCTTCCCCGTGGAGGTGGTGGGCGTGCCCACGGTGCGGGAGGAGGACGGCCTGGCCCTTTCCAGCCGCAACGTCTACCTCTCCCCCGGGACCCGCAGGAAGGCTTCGGTGCTCTACCAGGCCCTTTCCGCCATGCGGGAGGTGGCGGGAAGGGGGGGAAGCGTGGCCGAGGCCCTTAGGGCGGGGGAGGGGGTCCTTCGGGAGGTGCCCGAGTTCCGCACGGACTACCTGGCCATCGTCCACCCGGAGACCCTCCTGCCCCTCGCCGACTGGGTCGTGGGGGCCAGGGGGATCGTGGCCGGGCGGTTTCCCGAGGCGCGGCTTATAGATAACCTGGAGGTCTACCCATGAGCGAGGCCCAACCCCAGGAAGGTAGGCAAAGCCTTGTGGAGATGTTCAAGGCCATGGTCCAGGCCCGGGCCTCGGACATCCACCTGCAGGCGGGGGCCCCGCCCATGGTGCGGGTGGACGGGAAGCTTAGGCCCTTCGGCAACCGCCCCCTCACCCCTAAGGACACCGAGGCCATTGCCCGGGCCCTCCTTACCCCGGAGCAGTGGGAGGAGATGGAGTACCGCAAGGAGATGGACTTCGCCTACACCATCCCCGGGGTGGCCCGCTTCCGTTGCAACCTCCTAAGGCAGCGGGGAAGCTTCGGCCTGGTGATGCGGGTGGTCTCCGAGGTCATCCCGAGCTTTGAGGCCCTGGGCCTTCCCCGGGAGGTGATGGAAGGCCTCGCCGCCAAGGAGCGGGGCCTCATCCTGGTCACGGGGCCCACGGGGAGCGGCAAGAGCACCACCCTGGCGGCCCTCATTGACCACATCAACCTCCACTACGCCAAGAACATCATCACCATTGAGGACCCCATAGAGTTTCTCCACAAGCACAAGAAGAGCCTGGTGGTGCAGCGGGAGGTGGGGCTGGACACGGAGAGCTTCTACTCCGGGGTCAAGTACGCCATGCGCCAGGACCCCGACGTGATCCTCATCGGGGAGATGCGGGACAAGGAGACGGTGGAGGCCGCCCTCATGGCCGCCCAGACCGGCCACCTGGTCCTCTCCACCCTGCACACCCTGGACGCTTGGCGCACCATCAACCGCGTCATCGAGTTCTTCCCCCTGCACGAGCACCAGCAGGTGCGCATCCTCCTCGCCGAGTCCCTCCTCGGCATCCTCTCCCAGAGGCTCCTCCCCCGGGCGGACGGCCAGGGGCGGGTCCTGGCCCTGGAGGTCCTCATCGCCACCCCCTACGTGCGGGAGCTCATCAAGGACGAGGACAAGACCCCCCAGATCAAGGAGGCCATGATGGAGGGGTCCATCCACGGGATGCGCACCTTTGACCAGCACCTGGTGGAGCTCTACCGGGAGGGCCTCATCTCCCTCGAGGACGCCCTCTCCGCCGCCACCAGCCCCCACGAGTTCCGGCTCCTCCTCACCAAGGCCACGGGGCAGGCCTACTGAGCCCCTTTCCACGCTTCCATGCCGGTATAATCGGGGCCGGAGGCGCTTATGCTGGCGACGGGTCTGGAAATCCTGAAAAGGGCGCGGGCGGAAGGGTACGGGGTAGGGGCCTTCAACACCAACAACATGGAGTTCACCCAGGCCATCCTCGAGGCCGCCGAGGAGACGAAAAGCCCCGTGATCCTGGCGCTATCCGAGGGGGCGATGAAGTACGGGGGCAAAGCCCTCACCTGCATGGTGGTGGAGATGGCCAAGGAGGCCCGGGTGCCCGTGGCCGTGCACCTGGACCACGGCTCCAGCTACGAGAGCGTCCTAAGGGCCCTGAGGGCGGGCTTCACCAGCGTGATGATCGATAAGTCCCACGAGGACTTTGAGACCAACGTCCGGGAGACCAAGCGGGTGGTGGAGGCGGCCCACGCCGTGGGGGTCACGGTGGAGGCGGAGCTCGGGCGGCTTGCGGGCATTGAGGAGCACGTGGCCGTGGACGAGAAGGACGCCCTCCTCACCAACCCCGAGGAGGCCCGGGTCTTCATGGAAAGGACCGGGGCCGACTACCTGGCGGTGGCCATCGGCACGAGCCACGGGGCCTACAAGGGAAAGGGGAGGCCCTTCATTGACCACCCCCGCCTGGAGAGGATCGCCGCCCTGGTTCCCGCCCCCCTCGTCCTCCACGGGGCGAGCGCCGTGCCCCCGGAGCTCGTGGAGCGCTTCCGGGCCGCGGGGGGCGAGATCGGGGAGGCCGCGGGCATCCACCCCGAGGACATCAGGAAGGCCATCTCCTTGGGCATCGCCAAGATCAACACCGACACCGACCTCCGCCTCGCCTTCACCGCCTTGGTGCGGGAGACCCTGGGGAAAAACCCCAAGGAGTTTGACCCGAGGAAGTACCTGGGCCCCGCCCGGGAGGCGGTGAAGGAGGTGGTGAAAAGCCGCATGGAGCTTTTCGGCTCCGTGGGGAAAGCCTAAGTACCCCACCGCGGCAAAAGCCGCGGCGGGGGCCCCAGAAGGACTTCCCCCTAGCCCCGGTTCGGTCATCCCATGCTGCGAAACCAAGGCGCGGGCGCTTAGCTCCAGGGGATCCGGACCCCTGGGAAGGCCAGGGGCTCGGCTTCCTCCCCGGGGAGGAGGATGCGGTGCTCCGTGTACACCCCGGCCTTGGGCGTCCGGTAGACGTGGAGGCGGTTTGCCTTGAGGTCCAGGAGCCACACCTCGGGGATGCCCGCCTCGGCGTAGAGGGGAAGCTTTAGGCCTGGGTCGTGGTCCAGGCTGGTTTCCGCCACCTCTATGAGGAGGAGGATGTCCTCGGGGGTAGGGAGGGTTTCGCCATAGTCCTTGGGGCGGAGGAGGGCGAGGTCGGGCTGGGGCTCGGAGTGGGGGGGTAGGCGGATGGGGTTCTGGAGCCAGACCACAGCCCGGTCCCCCAGGGCCTCCGTGAAAAGCCGGGTTAGACGGGCCACGCTCCAGGCATGCTTGGGGCCGATGGGGCTCATCCGGTAGACCTCCCCCTTTAGAAGCTCCACGTTCCGTACCCCTTGGAAGAGCCGTCCGTACTCTTCCAGCCCGAACCGGTACCGGGTGGCCACGCCCTTAGCGTAGCATGGGCCCATGAACCCCGTGGCCTTCATCCGGGAAAAGCGGGACGGCCTTAAGCACCGGCGGGAGGACCTCGAGGCCTTCCTCCTCGGCTACCTAAGGGACGAGGTGGCGGACTACCAGGTTTCCGCCTGGCTCATGGCGGCCTTTCTCCGGGGCCTTGACCGGGAGGAAACCCTCTGGCTCACCGAGACCATGGCCCGCTCGGGGAAGGTGCTGGACCTCTTTGGCCTTCCCCACCCCGTGGACAAGCACTCTTCAGGAGGCGTGGGGGACAAGGTGAGCCTGGTGGTGGGGCCCGTGCTGGCCGCCAGCGGGTGCACCTTCGCCAAGATGTCGGGCCGGGGCCTGGCCCACACCGGGGGGACCATAGACAAGCTGGAATCCGTCCCGGGCTGGCGGGGGGAGATGACGGAGGCGGAGTTCCTGGAAAGGGCCCGGAAAATAGGCCTGGTCATCGCCGCCCAAAGCCCGGACCTCGCCCCCCTGGACGGGAGGCTTTACGCCCTCCGCGACGTCACCGCCACGGTGGAGAGCATCCCCCTCATCGCGAGCTCCATCATGAGCAAAAAGCTCGCCGCCGGGGCGAGGAGCATCGTCTTGGACGTGAAGGTGGGCAAGGGGGCCTTCATGAAGACCCTGGAGGAGGCGAGGCTTCTCGCCAAGACCATGGTGGAGATCGGCGAGGGGGCAAGAAGGCGGGTCAGGGCCCTCCTCACCTCCATGGAGGCCCCCCTGGGGCAAGCGGTGGGGAACGCCATAGAGGTGCGGGAGGCCATAGAAACCCTCAAGGGAAGGGGCCCCGAGGACCTCGTGGCCGTGGCCCTGGCCCTGGCGGAGGAGGCCTTGAAGCTCGAGGGCCTGGACCCCGCCCTGGCCCGCAAGGCCCTGGAGGGCGGGGCCGCCTTGGAGAAGTTCCGGGCCTTCCTCGAGGCCCAGGGGGGGGACCCCCGGGTGGTGGAGGACCCTTCCCTCCTTCCCCTCGCCGAGGAGCTTCCCCTCCTCGCCGAAGGGGAGGGCGTGGTGCGGGAGGTGGACGCCTACCGGGTGGGCCTCGCCGTTTTGGCCCTGGGAGGCGGGAGGCGGAAGAAGGGAGAGCCCATTGACCACGGCGTGGGGGTGTGGCTCCTCAAGAAGCCCGGGGACCGGGTGGCAAGGGGGGAGGCCCTGGCCCTGGTCTACCACCGGAGCCGGGGCCTGGAGGAGGCCCTGGCCCACCTCAAGGCCGCCTACGCCTTGGGGGAGGAGGCCCGGCCTATGCCCTTGATCCTGGATTTGGTCTAAGAGTTTTAGGGTTGGCCCCCGGCTTCCCGGGTGGTATACTCTCTGCGATGAAAAGGAAGCGGCTCGCCCGGTACACCCTCCTCCTGGCCAAAAGCGGCGGAGGGAGCCGGGCCCTCACCTTTCCCGGATGGGCCCTCGGCCTCTTCCTGGCCTTCCTCGCCCTCTGGACGGGGGTGAACTTCTACCTCTGGCACCGGGCCAAGGAGGCGTGGGCCCTGGAGGCCAAGCTTTTTGCCCTCTCGCAGGAGGCACGGCGGCTTTCCCTGGCCCTGGAGGCGGAGCGGGCCAAGAACGGGGCTCTCTCCCAGGAGGCGGAGCGCACCAAAAAGGAGCTGGAAGCCCTGAAGAAGAAGATAGACGAGCTCCGCCGCCGGGCCGGGCTTTCCCCCATCAACGCCACCCCCGTCCGCTACCGGGAAGGGGCTCGAGGGGGCGGGGCCATGGCAGCTTGGACCGAGGTGGAGGCCACCCTTCTGGACCTGAAGAACCAGCTGGCCGAGGTGGCCCCCGCCCTGGAGCGCGCCTTGGAGATAGAGGAGAGCCTTCCCCGGGGGCTTCCCCTCCGGGGGCATGGGGGGGTGACCTCCTTCTTCGGCATGCGCCAAAACCCCTTCGGGCCCGGTTGGGAGTTCCACGACGGCCTGGACTTTTCCGCTCCCTACGGGGCCCCGGTCTACGCCACGGGAGCCGGGGTGGTGGTCCGGGTGGGGTGGATGGGGGCTTACGGCCTGGCGGTGCTTCTGGACCACGCCCAGGGCTACCAGACCCTCTACGGCCACCTTTCCCGCGCCGCCGTGCGCCCCGGCCAGAGGGTAAAGCGGGGCCAGGTCCTGGGCTACGTGGGCTCCACCGGACGCTCCACCGGGCCCCATCTCCACTACGGCGTCTATCGCTACGGGACGCCGATGAACCCCGTGGCCTACTTGGACCCCACCTGGTACACCCGGTAGAATGGGGCGGATGCTGGGAAGAAAGGAGCGTACCCTCACTTACCTGGGTCCCGATACCGAGGTCCTGGGAGACTTCAAGGCCAAGGGCCATGTGCGCATAGACGGCAGGGTGCAGGGTTTGGTCCTGGTGGAGGGGGAGCTGGAGGTAGGCCCCACGGGGAGGGTAGAGGGGGAGCGGGTGGAGGCCAAGGCGGTTCACATCCACGGCGAGGTCAAGGCGGACCTGGTGGCGGAAAAGGTTTCCCTTTCCAAGACCGCCCGCTTCACCGGGACCCTCCGGGCCCAGGCCCTGGACGTGGAGGCGGGGGCGGTCTTCGTGGGCCAGAGCGTGGTCGGGGAGCAGCGGGTCCTCGAGGCCCCCAAGGAGGGGTGATGGCCCTGGAGAGGCTCTTCCGCAGGAAGCGGCCCAGCGGGGGAGGCCGGGACGTCCCCGAGCTTTGGACCAGGTGCGAGGCCTGCGGGGTCCAGCTTTATAAGAAGGAGTTCCAGGAAAACCTCTACGTCTGCCCCAAGTGCGGCCACCACCACCGCATGCCCGCCCGGGAGAGGGTGGAGATGCTGGCCGACCCCGGGACCTTCCAGGAGATCACGAGGCTTCGGCCCCTGGACCCCTTGGGCTTCGTGGACACCAAGCCCTACGCGGAAAGGCTCAAGGCCTACCAGGAGGAGACGCATAGGCCCGACGCCATCCTGGGGGGCACCTGCCGGATCGGGGGGGTGCCCGCGGTCCTCATGGTCATGGACTACGCCTTCGCCGGGGGCTCCATGGGGAGCGTGGTGGGGGAGGAGATCGCCCGCGGGGCGGAAAGGGCGGCGGAGGAGGGGAGGGCCCTGGTTATCGTGGCCGCCTCGGGGGGGGCAAGGATGCAGGAGGCCGCCCTCTCCCTCATGCAGATGGCCAAGACGGTGATGAGCCTGGACCTTCTCTTCGCCAAGCGCCTCCCCTACGTTTCCGTCCTCACCGACCCCACCACGGGAGGGGTGACGGCGAGCTTCGCCGCCCTGGCCGACGTGATCTTCGCCGAACCCGGGGCCCTCATCGGCTTCGCCGGGCCCCGGGTCATCCGCCAGACCATCCGGCAGGAGCTCCCCGAGGGTTTCCAGCGCTCGGAGTTCCTCTTGAAGCACGGCATGGTGGACCGGGTCACCGACCGCCGGAAGCTCAGGGACGAGCTGGTTAGGGTGCTCCGCCACCTGCACCCCGGAGTGGCCTATGCCCCTGGAGTTTGAAAAGCCCATCCTGGAGCTGGAAAAGCGCATCCAAGAGCTCAAGGAGACGGCCAAGGCCACGGGGGTGGACCTCGAGGCCGAGATCCGCCTCCTGGAGGAGCGCCTGGCCCGGCTCAAGAGGGAGACCTACGGGAACCTCACCCCCTGGCAGCGGGTCCAGCTCGCCCGCGCCCCCGGGAGGCCCACCACCCTGGACGTCCTGGAAAAGGCCTTCCAGGACTTCATAGAGCTCCACGGGGACCGGGCCTTCGCCGACGACCCCGCCATCGTGGGGGGGCTCGCCTACCTCGAGGGGGAGAAGGTCGTGGTGGTGGGGCACCAGAAGGGCCGGGACACCAAGGAGAACCTCCAGCGCAACTTCGGCATGCCCCACCCCGAGGGGTACCGCAAGGCCATGCGCCTCATGGACCTGGCGGACCGCTTCGGTTACCCCTTCCTCACCTTCGTGGACACCCCCGGGGCCTACCCCGGGGTCTCCGCCGAGGAAAGGGGGCAGGCCTGGGTCATCGCCCAGAGCATCCAGCGGATGAGCCGCCTCCGGGTCCCCGCCGTGACGGTGATCCTGGGGGAGGGGGGGAGCGGGGGGGCCTTGGCCATCGCCGTGGCCAACCGGGTCCTCATCCTGGAGAACGCCTGGTACTCGGTCATCAGCCCCGAGTCCTGCGCCGCCATCCTCTGGCGGGACGCCAAGGAGGCCCCGAAGGCCGCCGAGGCCCTAAAGCTCACCGCCGAGGACCTCCTTAGGCTCAAGGTGGTGGACGCCATCGTCCCCGAGCCCGAGGGCGGGGCCCACAAGGACCCGGAAGGGGCCATAAGGAACATCAAGGAGGCCCTTCTAAGGACCCTGGAGGAGCTCAAAGGGCTTTCCCCGGAAGCCCTTTACCAGAACCGCTACCGCCGCTTCCGCGCCCTTGGCGCCTACGCCGAGCCTTAAGGGGTCTTGGCCTTTTTCCCTCAGGATTTTCACACCTTGGGCTTAGCCTGAAGGCGGAGGTGAGAGCGATGCGGAAACTCCTCGCGGCGGTTTTGGGACTGGGCCTCACCTTGGCCCAACAGATAACCCCTCAGGGCATCCTCATCAACCCGGTGCCCACGGATCTCCAGGTCCGGGTGTGGGTGGACAAGGACCCGGCCAAGCGGGGGAGCGCCGTCTATCAGGTGGGCGAGCCCATCTACATCTACGTGAACGTCAACCGGGACGCCTACGTCTACCTCTTCAACGTCAACGCCGACGGCAAGATAGACCCCATCCTCCCCAACGCCTACGAGCGGGACAACTTCCTCCGGGCGGGCGAGACCCGGCGCTTTCCCCCGGAAGGGGCCCGCTACCGCTACACCGTGACCGGCCCCGAGGGGGAGGACAAGGTCCTGGCGGTGGCCAGCCGCCGCCCCCTCTCCTTGGGGGAGATCCTGGACGTGGAGGCGAACCGGGTAAAGGTCCAGGGGGCGGAGGGCCTGGCCCGGGCGCTTTCCATCGTGATAGAGCCCCTGCCGGATAAGGACTGGGTCACGGACGTGGCCCGGTACTTCGTGGGCCGCATGGCGCCCCCTCCTCCGGCCACGGCCACCTTAAGCGTGGACTCTAATCCCCAAGGGGCCGAGGTCTACCTGGACGGGCGCCTCCAGGGCCGCACCCCCCTCAGCCTCTCCGTGAACCCGGGGCGGCACGAGGTGGAGCTCAGGCTTTCCGGCTACCAGCCCTACCGGGTCACGGTGAACCCCAAGCCGGGGGAGCAGGTGCGGATCTCCGCCCAGCTTTCCCCCGAGCCCCGGCAGGGAAGCCTGAGCGTGGACTCCACCCCATCCGGGGCCGAGGTGTACGTGGAGGGGGCCTTGCGGGGCCGCACGCCCTTGAACCTTGCCCTCCCCGAGGGCCGCTACCAGGTGGAGCTCAGGCTTTCCGGCTACCAGCCCTACCAGGCCGTGGTCCAGGTGCGCCGGGGCGAGACCGCAAGGCTTGAGGTCCGCCTGGTGCCCCTGCCCCGCACGGGCACCCTTTACCTGGAGACCAGCCCTCAAGGGGCCGAGGTCTACCTGGACGGGCGCCTCCAGGGCCGCACCCCCTTGCGCCTCAGCCTGGACGAGGGCAGCTACCGGGTGGAGCTCCGCCTCCCGGGGTACGAGCCCTACGCGGCCTCGGTCCGGGTGGAGGGGGGGCGGGAGACCCGGCTTTCCGCCAACTTGAGGCCTCTCCGCACCGGGGAGCTCCTCCTGGAGGCCAGGCCCGAGGGCGCGGAGGTCTACGTGGACGGCCGCCTGGTGGGGCGGGCCCCCCTTAGGGTGAGCCTCGAGGCCGGCTTCCACCAGGTGCGGGTGGTGGCCCCGGGCTACGCCGAGTACCGCTCCCAGGTGGAGGTGCGCCCCGGGGAGAGCGTGCGCCTTTACGTGGAGCTCACCCCGGTGCGGGCCTCCTTGGAGCTCTACCTCAACGTGGAGGCCCGGGTCTTCCTGGACGGGGAGGAGGTGGGGGTGGCCAAGGGGGGCTACCTCCGTCTCGAGGCCCCCTTGGGCGAGCACGAGCTCACCCTGGTGGCCAAGGGCTACCGCACCCTGGTCCAGGGGGTGCGGGTGGATGGGCCCCAGGTCCTCCGCCTGAGCCTGGTGCCCCTGCGCTAAGGGGGCTTCCTTCCCGGCCCGGCGTGAGCCGGGCCGGGAAGTAGCATGAAGGGGATGGAGGCCATCGTCCTGGCCGGGGGCGAGGAGCCCTGGGCAAAGAAGTACGGGGTTAAGAGCAAGGCCCTGGTGCCCTACCGGGGAAGGCCCATGGCGGAGTGGGTCCTGGAGGCCCTGGCGGGGGCGGGCCTTTCGGCCATCTACGTGGGGGAAAACCCGGGGCTTTCCCCCCCTCCGAGGCTCACCCTTCCCGACCAGGGGAGCCTCCTCGCCAACCTCGAGGCCGCCCTGGCCCAGGTGGAGGGGAGGGTCTTGGTGGCCACCGCCGATCTCCCCCACCTGACCCCCGAGGCGGTGAGCTTCGTCCTGGAGCGGGCCCCGGAGGCGGCCCTGGTCTACCCCATCGTGCCCAAGGAGCGGGTGGAGGCCCGCTTTCCCGGGAACCGCCGCACCTACGCCCGCCTGAGGGAGGGCACCTTCACCGGGGGCAACCTCCTCCTTCTGGACAAGCCCCTCTTCTTCCGGGCCCTGCCCCTGGCCAAGGAGGTGGTGGCCCTCCGGAAAAGGCCCCTGGCCCTGGCCCGGCGCATCGGCTGGGACATCCTCCTGAAGCTCCTTCTGGGAAGGCTTTCCCTTGGGGAGCTGGAGGCTCGGGCCAGGCGCCTTTTGGGGGTGGAGGCCAGGGCCCTCATTACCCCCTACCCCGAGGTGGGGGTGGACGTGGACCGGGAGGAAGACCTGGTAAGCTAAGCCCATGCGCACGGTGAAGGAGCTTCGCCTGGCCGGGCTTTTCGCCTACCTGGCGGCCCTGGTTCTGGGGCTTCTTTCCTCCCTCCTCGTCCACTACCTCCTGGGGGGCGAGGGGCGGCTTGGGTGGCGGGGGTTCAACCTCTTTGGCCTCCTGGAAGGGCTTGCCTTCCTCCTCACCTTCTCCTTTGCCCTGGCCGTGGCGGGCCGGGCGGTGCGGGTGCCCTGCCTCACCCTTCTCACCGCTGGGCTTCTAGGCCCCACCCCGGCCTGGCGCCTGGCCCGGCCCCTCCCCCGGGCGGAGGCCCTGGAGGCCTACGAGGGCCGCGGGGTGGCCCTCTTGGAGCAGGCGGGAAGACCGGTGGGGGTTCTGGGCCTCGCCGACCACATCCTCCCCTTGGAGGAGGTGCCCAGCGTGGAGGCGGAGGTGGCGATGAGCGAGCTTTACCCCCTCTTCCTCCGCCAGCCCCTGGTCCTGGTGACCCGGGGGGAGGAGGTGCTGGGGGCCATCCCCCGCGAGGCCTTCTTCCGGCACCTGGGGGTATGACCGCGGGGGTGCCGGGGATCCGCCCAAGAAGGGGGTGGGCCTTGACAGGAGGACGGGTGCCCTAAAATAGGGGGGAGCGGTAGCTCGGGAGGTGAAGGATGCCGCACGTGATCTGTGAGCCCTGCATCGGCGTGAAGGACCAGTCCTGCGTGGAAGTCTGCCCGGTGGAGTGCATCTACGACGGGGGGGACCAGTTCTACATCCACCCCGAGGAGTGCATTGACTGCGGGGCTTGCGTGCCCGCCTGCCCGGTGAACGCCATCTTCCCCGAGGAGGACGTGCCCGAGCAGTGGAAGTTCTACATTGAGAAAAACCGCAAGCTGGCGGGCCTAGAGTAGTTCCTTCCCAGGGCTCCCGTGCTGGCTAGGGCCAGCACGGGGGATTTCGGAGTTCCCGCACGTACCAGCTGAGGGCGGGCCCTCCGTCTTTAACGTGGCGGAACCCCTGGGACCGGAAGAAGGCCTTGGCCCGGGGGTTGTGCCCGTAGACCACGGCGTAAAGCCGCTCCACCCCGGCGAGGTGGCCCAGCAGGTGCCTCAGGGCCCGTTTTCCAAGCCCCTGGCCCTGGCGGTCCTCCCGGATGAGGAGGAGGCTTAGGGTGGCGTCCCGGGCCTCGGGGTAGTGGAG
>NZ_JBWGQW010000019.1:24230-33733 GCF_056332225.1 Thermus sp.
TTCCAAGCCCCTGGCCCTGGCGGTCCTCCCGGATGAGGAGGAGGCTTAGGGTGGCGTCCCGGGCCTCGGGGTAGTGGAGCTTGTAGTCCAGATAGCCCACGGCCTCCTCTTCCAGCAAGAGGAGGAAGGCCCGGCGGCGGGGGTCCTGGGGGAGGGTGCGCAGGTCCTGGAGGACGTCCTCGAGGGTAGGGGGCTCCATGCCGATCAGGGCGAAGTAGCCGGGGCTTCTCAGGAAAAGGCCGTGAAGCACGGGGGCGTCCTCCGGCGAGGCCGGCCGTAGGCTGAGGCTTAAGGCCCGCATCCCGGTTATCCTACCCCCATCCTCCTGAGAAGCGGGTGATGGAAAACCGCCCCGGGGGAAGCCGGGGCGGTTTCCAGAGGCCTTTACTTGCGGGCCGGCTCCACCACGGTGACGTTCACCGCCTGGGGGCCCTTGCCGTTCTTGCCCGGCTCCACGTCAAAGGTGACGATGTCGCCCTCGTTCAGGGTGCGGAACCCCTTGGCGTTGATGGCGCTGAAGTGGACGAAGACGTCCGTGTCCCCCTCGCGCTCAATGAAGCCGTAGCCCTTCTCCGCGTTAAACCACTTGACCCGACCCTTCTGCATACCGCTCCTTCTTCCTCCGGGCTTGCGCCCGTATCCGGGGCTTGAGGGGTTGCTTTAGACCCAGGGGGCCACCCTAAAGCGACCCGGAATGACTCACTTTACCACGGGGAGGGTTATTTGCGGAAGAGCCCCTTGAGCTTTTCCCAGAGGCCCTCGGGGGCCACCTCCTCGCCCACCTCCTCGGCGTAGGCCCGAAGGAGCTCCTTGGCCTTGGGGGAGAGCTTCTTGGGCACGGAAAGCTCCACCACCACCCTCAAAGCCCCCCGCCCCCCGGGGTGGGGAAGGCCCGCCCCGGGAAGCTCAAACACCTCCCCGTGGCCGGTGCCCGGGGGGATGTCCAGGGGGATTGGGCCCTCGAGGCCCGGCACCTCCACCCGGGTGCCCAGGGCGGCCTGGGCCAGGCCGAGCCTGAGGCGGTAGACCAGATGGGGGCCTTCCCGCTCCAGGTGGGGGTGGGGGCGCACGGAAAGCCGCACGTAAAGGTCTCCGGGGCCTCCCGGCCCCAGGTTGCCGTAGCCCGGCACCCGCAGCAGGTAGCCCTCCTCCATGCCCGGGGGAATCCGCACCCGTACCCTTTCCTCCCGGGGCACCCGGCCCCGGCCCCGGCAGACGGGGCAGGCCTCCGCCAGGAGGAAGCCCTGGCCCTTGCAGTGAGGGCAGGGGGTGCGGCTCAAAAAGGTGCCGAAGAGGCCCCGCTGGTAGGTCTCCACCACCCCCCGGCCCCCACAGGTGGGGCAGGCCACCCGCTTGCCCCCTTGGCCCCCGCAGGCCTCGCAGGGGACCAGGCGGCTGTAGGTCACCTCCGCCTCCTTGCCCCGAAGGAGGTCGGGGAGCTCCACCTCCACCTGGACCTCGAGGTCCTCCCCCCGGGGGGCCGGGCGGCCGGGGGAACGAAAGCCGAAGACCTGGGCGAAGAGGTCAAAGAGGTCCTCGGCCTGGAAGCTCCCTTCCCCAAGAAGCCCCCGGTCGTACTGGGCCCGCTTCTCGGGGTCGGAGAGGACGGAGTAGGCTTCATTGATCTCCTTGAAGCGCTCCTCCGCCCCTTTGTCCCCGGGGTTCTTGTCGGGGTGGTACTGGAGGGCGAGCCTGCGGTAGGCCCTCTTGATCTCCTCCTGGGTGGCTTCCCGGCTTACCCCCAGGATGGCGTAGTAGTCCTTCATCCACCTAGCACTTTACAAGGGGAAGGGGTTTTGCTAAAGTGCCCCTCAATGAGGCTCCTGCGAGCTACCCGGTAGGGGGCCCCTTCCTTCGGGAAGGGCCCCCCGGGTTTGCCCGCGGGGGCCTCGGCTTTTAGGGAGGCTCAGGATGCTCTTGCTCACCCCAGGACCCACCCCCATCCCCGAGCGCGTGCAAAAGGCCCTTCTCCGCCCCATGCGCGGCCACCTGGACCCCGAGGTGCTCCGGGTCAACCGCGCCATCCAGGAACGCCTGAGAAGGCTCTTTGACCCCGGCGAGGGGGCCTTGCTGGCCGCCTTGGCGGGTTCGGGTAGCCTGGGCATGGAGGCGGGGCTCGCCAACCTGGACCGGGGCCCGGTGCTGGTCCTGGTGAACGGGGCCTTTTCCCAGAGGGTGGCCGAGATGGCGGCCCTCCACGGCCTCGAGCCCACCGTCCTGGACTTCCCCCCGGGGGAGGCCGTGGACCCGGAGAGGGTGGCGAGGGAGCTTAGGAAGCGGCGCTACCGCATGGTGGCCCTGGTCCACGGGGAGACCTCCACCGGGGTGCTGAACCCGGCGGCGGAGGTGGGGGCCCTGGCCAAGGAGGCCGGGGCCCTTTTCTTCCTGGACGCCGTCACCACCTTGGGCATGCTTCCCTTTTCCATGAAGAGGATGGGGGTGGACTACGCCTTCACCGGGAGCCAGAAGTGCCTTTCCGCCCCGCCTGGCCTCGCCCCCATCGCCCTGAGCCTCGAGGCCAGGAGGGCCCTCACGGGGAAGCGGGGCTGGTACCTGGACCTCGCCCGGGTGGCCGAGCACTGGGAGCGGGGGGGCTACCACCACACCACCCCGGTGCTCCTCCACTACGCCCTCCTGGAGGCCCTGGATCTGGCCCTGGAGGAGGGCCTCGAGGCCCGGGAAAGGCGCGCCCGAGAGGTCTACGCCTGGGTCCTGGAGGAGCTCATGGCCCGGGGCTTCCGGCCCTATCCCAAGGAAAGCCCTCTCCCCACCGTCTTGGTGGTGCGCCCCCCGGAAGGGGTGGAGGCGGACCGCCTGGTGAGGGCCCTTTACGCCGAGGGGGTGGCCGTGGCCGGGGGCATCGGCCCCACCCGGGGGCAGGTCCTGCGCCTCGGCCTCATGGGGGAAGGGGCCCGGAAGGAGCTCTACGGGGCTTTTCTGAAGGCCCTGGACCGCGCCCTGGCCCTAGCGTAGGAAGAAGTAGGCGTAGACCAGGGCCAGAACCATGCGGTAGTAGGCGAAGGGGCGGAACCCCACCCTCTCCACGAAGGAGACCATCCAGCGCACGGTGGCCAGCGCGGTCACCAAGGCGGAGGCGAAGCCCAGGAGGAGGAGTTCCAAGCCCCCTTCCGGCATCCCCGGGGCGCTTTTCAGGAGGTCGTACCCCACCGCCGCCAGCATGGTGGGCAAGGCCAGGAGGAAGCTGAACTCCGCCGCCGCCTTGCGCCTTAGGCCCAGGAGAAGCCCTCCCAGGATGGTGGCCCCGCTCCGGCTCGTGCCGGGGAAGAGGGCGGCCATTCCCTGGAACACCCCGATCCAGGCCACCTTGAGGAGGGGAAGCTCCTTCACGTCCTGGTAGCGGGCCCTTTCCGCCAGACGGTCGGCGAAGAGCAAGGCCAGGCCCACGAAGAAGAGGAAGAAGACCACCACCCCGTCCTTCCCCAGGATGACCCCCTTGATGAGGGGATAGAAGAGAAAGCCCAGGAAGGCCGTGGGCAGGAAGGCCACCCCGATGCGCGCCCAAAGCCCCCGGTCCGCGGCGAAGCGCTTCCCGTAAAGGAGGAGCACCGCCAGGATGGCCCCGAGCTGAATGGCGATGAGAAAGGTCTTGAGGAAGGGGTCGGCCTCCACGGGCAGGCCCAGGAGGTGGAAGAGGAGGGTGAGGTGGCCCGTGGAGGAAACGGGCAAGAACTCCGTGAGGCCCTCCACGATGCCTAGGAGAAGGGCTTCCCAAGCGCTCACGCGGCCCATGCTACCATGAAAGGGTGGAGGTTTCCGTCCTCATCCCCGCCGCCGGAAACGGGGAGCGGCTTGGTCTCGGGCCCAAGGCCTTCCTCCGGGTGGGGGGAAGGACCCTTTTGGAGTGGGCCCTGGCCGCTTTCCCGGAGGCGGCGGAGGTCCTGGTGGCCCTGCCCCCGGGGCAAAGCCCCCCCCAGGGCCTTCGGGCCGCCTTTCTGGAGGGGGGCAGGACCCGGCAGGAGTCCGTGGCCCGCCTGCTGGAGGCGGCGAGCCTTCCCCTGGTGCTGGTCCACGACGTGGCCCGCCCCTTCGTGAGCCGAAGCCTTGTGGAAAGGGTCCTGAGGGCCACCCAGGCCCAGGGGGCGGCGGCGCCGGTCCTTCCCGTCCCCGACACCCTCATCCGTTCCGAGGGGGGGGCCTACGGGTCGGTCCTGCCCCGGGAGGCCTTGCGCCTGGTGCAGACGCCCCAGGGCTTCTTCACCGCCCTCTTGCGGGAGGCCCACGCCTACGCCCGCAAGAGGGGGATTTCCGCCACGGACGACGCCCAACTGGTGCAGGCCCTGGGCTACCCCGTGGCCTTAGTGGAGGGAGAGAGGACGGCCTTCAAGATCACCTACCCCGAGGACCTGGTCCTGGCGGAGGCGCTGGCCCGGGCATGGAACGGATCGCCCCAGGCAAGGTAAACCTGGGCCTCTCCCTTTTGGGGAGAAGGCCCGACGGCTACCACGAGCTCCACACCCTCTTCGCCGCCCTCTCCTTTGGGGACCGCCTCTACCTGGAGCCCATCCCCGAGGGGATCGCCTTCCGCGGCCGCTACGGGCGAAGAAACCTGGCCTACCGGGCGGCCTCGGCCTACCTGGAGAGGGCGGGCTGGCCGGGAGGGGTGCGCCTTGTCCTGGAGAAGGCCCTCCCCGAGGGGGCGGGCCTGGGTGGGGGCAGTTCCGACGCCGCCCAGGTGCTTTTGGCCCTGAAGGAGCTTTACCCGGCGGAGGTGGACCTCTTTGCCCTCGCCCTTTCCCTGGGGGCGGACGTGCCCTTCTTCCTCCTGGGGGGGGTGGCCGAGGCCAGGGGAGTAGGGGAGCGCCTCAGGCCCCTCTCCCTGCCGCCCTTGCCGGTGGTGGTCTTCGCCCCTGGCCTGCGCCTCCTCACCCCCTTGGTCTACCGGGAGGTGAAGCCCCACGACTTCGCCCCCGAGCTTCCGGTGGAGGCCGTCCTCCAGGCCCTGGCCCGGGGGGAGGAGCCGCCCTATTGGAACAGCCTCGAGGGCCCCGCCTTCCGCCTCCACCCCGAGCTACGGGAGGTCAAGGCCAGGCTCCGGGTCCTGGGGCTAAGGGGGGTCCTCATGTCGGGCTCGGGAAGCGCCTTCTTCGGTCTAGCCGAGGACGAGGCCCACGCCAGGCGGGCGGCGGAGGCCTTGAAATACACGGGCTACGCCCGCTGGGGTTATTTGGGAGGGAACCGTGGGGCTTTTGGAGAGGGCAGAGACCCACTACCACCAGGCTTTGGAGGCGCTTAAGGCCCTCCCCATCCGCTGGGACCGGGAGCGTTTCGCCTTTTGGCTTAGGCAGGACTACCCCTTTGTGGAAGCCCTGTACCGCTACCAGGTGGCCCTCCTCGCCGAGGCCCCCCAGGCCCACCGCTTCCCCCTGGTCCAGGCCCTCTTGGCCACGGTGGAGGAGTTGGACTGGCTTTTGGCCCAAGGGGCGGACCCTGGGGCCCCCGTCCACCCGGTGCGGCGGGAATACATCGCCCTTCTGGAGGAGATGGCGGGGCTTGCCTATCCCTACCGCCTGGCGCTCTTCTACTTCCTCAACCGCCTCTTCCTCGAGGCCTGGAACGCCCACGTGGAGGGGGATGGCCCCTGGCAGGAGCTTTCCGAGCACTGGGCGGCCCCGGAGTTCCAGGCGGTGCTCTTTGACCTGGAGGTGCTGGCCCAGGGAATGGCCGAGGGGTTGGGCCCGGGGGTTTTGGCCCATTACCTGGAACGAATATTGGAAATGGAAAAAAAGACCTGGAGCCTGCTCCTATGAACGCAGGTCGGCGAGGAAAGGGCGCGTGATAGGGTGGACCCCATCCTAGGCTGCCCAGGATGGGGCGGTCTTGCTGGAGGGCCTAGTTCAGCTCTTCTCCCCAGGCCTCCTCAAAGAGGCGCTTGGCCTCTTGCAGGGTGATTTCCAGGGTCTGGGAGACCTCCTCGGCGAGGAGGTGGATGGCCCGCCTCAGGGCCTGCCGGTCCAGGTCGGGCAGGCCCCGCTCCAGCTCCCAGGCCCTTAGTTGCCCGGCCATCTGGGCGATGCGGTAGGGGTTTCCGTCCGCCAGGATCTCGCTGGTCTTACGGTGGCGGGCGGCCCACTGCTTGGGCAGGGGCATCCGCCCCTTCTTGAGGAGGTCCAGGATCGCGGGCACCTCCTCGGGGGCCAGGGCCTTGCGCATGCCCACGCTTTGCGGGGCTTCCACGGGTACGTAGGCCTTGGAGCGGGAGCCGGGGAAGTCCACCTGGTAGTAGGCCCGGCTGACGCCGCTCACGCTCCGCTGGGCTATGCCTGCCACCACGCCCACCCCATAAGGGGGCAAGACCACCTTGTCGCCGGGACGGAACTCTTTCACGGCGCGACTCCTTTCCGGAGCACCAAGAGGAGGTGCTCCAAATACGCCTCCACCTCCAGCTGGGGGTTGCACCCCAAGGCCGCCACCACCGCGGCCGTGGCCTTGGGAGAGAGCTCCGGACGCACGGCCCCCTCCTCCTGGCCGCTTCGCACAAGGGCCTCCAAGAGGTCCAGGTAGTGCTGGTGGAGCCCCTTGAGCCAGGGGGTGGGGTCCTCCATGGCCTCCCGGGCCACCGCCGCCCAAAGGCCCCTCCACTCCGCAATCCAGGCCAGGCGCTTCTCCAGGATGCGCTCCAGGCGCACGAAAAAAGGCGCCCGCAGGCGCACCAGTTCCTCCACCTCCCGGTAGAAGGCCCAGGTTCGCTCCTCCACCAGGTTTTTGAGGAGGTCCTTCTTGTCGCGGAAGTAGAGGTAGATGGTCCCTTTCCCCACCTCGGCCTTCCGGGCCACGTCCTCCATCTTTAGGCCGGAAAGCCCACTTTCCCGGAGAACCTCTAAGGTGGCCTCGAGGATGGCCTTTCGCTTTCCCTTAGCTAAGGCCCCCGGGGGGGATACCATCGCGGCCACGACCCCAAGTCTACCACACCGCCCTTTTCCTTTCATGAGGAGGCGGTTACCCTAGGGGTATAGGAGGTCCGCCATGCGGCAGGGTTTCTTCGCCTTGCTCACCGCCGATCCCCTTAGGGGGGCCTTGCGCTTGGTAGAGGCCAGGCTCCTGGAGGAGGCCAGGGGGGAGGCCCTTTTCCTCGTGCCCTATCCCCTTAGGGACCTGGCCGAGGCCTGGCGGCTGGCCTACCGCGACCTGGGTCTCAGGCGGGGCCAGGTCCTCTACCTGAGGCGGCGGGAGGAAGCCTTTGACCCGGAGGTGGCCCAAAGGGTGGCGGCGAGTTCCCTGGTGTTCCTGGCGGCGGAGGGGCTTCCCGAGTTTTTAGACCTCATCCGGGGGAGCCTGGTGCTCCAGGCCCTCTGGGAGGTGCACCGCAAGGGGGGCGGGGTGGTGGCCCTGGGAGAGGCGGCGGGGCTTCTGGGAGAGGCGGCCTTTTACTCCTGGGAAGGGGAGATGCGGGCGGCCTTGGGCCTGGCCCTCCTCCGGGGTCTGGCCCTGCTTCCCAAGGTGGAGGAGCGGGGGCGTTTCCTGGCCCTTTCCCGCCTGGTGGCGGACAACCCCGACTTGGTGGGCTTAGGCCTTCTGGAGAACACCGCCTTGCGCCTCCTTAGGGGCCTGGGGGAGGTCTGGGTCGGCGGGGTGACCCTGGTGGACGCCGAGGGGGCGGAGCACACCGGACGGGGGGTAAAGGGGTTACGGGTAGACGTGCTCTCCGCCGGGGAGCGCTTCCCCTTGCCCGCCCTCTAGGTACCCCCAGGCCTTTCCCACGCCTTGGGCTAGCGGCCTCTGGGCGCTTATCCTGGTTCCATGCCTTCGGGGCGCGTGCACGAGGCCATAAACCTTACGGCGCTGGGCTTGGGAAGCCTGGTTTACCTGGGCTTAGGGGGCTCCCCGGAGGACCCCAAGGCCTTGGCCTTTGCCCTGGCCTACCTGGCGGGCACCTTCCTCCTCTCCCCGGACCTGGACCTGGCGGAGAAGGAGGTGCGGTCCAGGCGGCGCTGGGGCTTTTTGGGCCCCCTTTGGCGGCCCTACGGCTGGCTCTTCCGCCACCGGGGGCTTTCCCACACCTGGGTCCTGGGGCCCCTCACCCGGCTCGGGTACCTGGTGGGCCTTTTGGGCCTGCTGGGTGTTCTCGCCCAGGGGGTTTTGGGCTTTTTGGGGGCGGAGGTGAGGCTAAGGCCTCCCTCCCTGGGCCTCGAGGCCCTGGGCTCTGGCCTCCTTGGCTACTACCTTTCCCAATGGCTTCACCTGGTGGCGGACGGCATCTGGCCGGACCATGACCTTAAGCGCCTTCGGCGGCCAAGGTAAGAGGGTTTACGCACCTTGGGCGGGCGGCGTGGAGAATGGGGTTAATGGCGAAGCTCGAGGTTTGGGGGTTCGGGCTCTTTCTGGGGCTGGCCTTGGCGGTGGGACTGGGGGAGCGCCTGCCGGACTTCGCCCTTTTGGACCCTGAGGGAAACCTCGTCACCCTAAGACCATGAAAAAGCCCGCCGTTATCGTCTTCTGGGCCAGCTGGTGCACGGTGTGCCGGGCGGAGTTCCCCGGGTTGCACCAGGTGGCCGAGGAGACCAAGGTTCCCTTCTACGTCATCAGCCGGGAGCCCCGGGACACCAAGGAGGTGGTCCTGAGCTACATGAAGGCTTATCCCCGCTTCATTCCCCTCTTGGCCTCTGGCCGGGACAAGCCTCACGAGGTGGCGGGCCGCTTTAGGGTGACGGGCCAGCCCTGGACCTTCGTGGTGAACAAGGAAGGGGAGGTGGTGGCCCTCTTCGCCGGCCGGGCGGGGCGGGAAGCCCTTTTAGACGCCCTCTTGCTGGCCGGGGCAGAGCTCCCATAGCTCCACCCGCCGGGCCTCTCCTTGGGGGGTGAGGCGGAAGAGGAACCCGGCTTCTAGGGCCCTCGGGTCCCCCCACTCCACCAGGGTGAGGCGGGCTTCCTCCTCGGCGGCCAGGAGCTGCGGAAGGAGTTCCTCTGGGTTTGGTAAGCGGTAGAGGTCGGCGTGGACCAGGGGACCTTCCGGGGTGGGATAGGTGTGGATGAGGGTGTAGGTGGGGCTGGTGACCCGGCCCCGGAAGCCCAGCGCCTCGGCCAAAAAGCGGACCAGGGTGGTCTTGCCTGCCCCTAGGGGCCCTTCCAGGGCCACCACCGCTCCCCGGGGTAGAAGGGGGAGGACCTCCCGGGCCAGGGCCCGGGTGTCCTCGAGGCTCTTCAGGGTGCGGGCGAGGACAAGGCGCATAAAAAAAGGCCCCGAAGGGCCCTTTGGTGCCGGGAGCGGGACTTGAACCCGCACGCCCTTGCGGGCACCACCCCCTCAAGATGGCGTGTCTACCAGTTCCACCATCCCGGCAGGCCGCGCCCTAGGCGCAAGCTTTAGTTTAGCAGAAGCCCTCGCCTTGTCAAGGCGATTGCCAAACAGGGGTTCCTGCCCTAAACTCGGGAAGGCGGGCCGGTGTAGCTCAGCGGTAGAGCAACCGCCTCGTAAGCGGTAGGCCGCCGGTTCGAATCCGGCCACCGGCTCCAGCTCCAGGACGCAAAAAGCCCCGCCTCGGAAG
>NZ_JBWGQW010000020.1:0-260 GCF_056332225.1 Thermus sp.
GTGGGGGCGGTGTGGGGCCAGGCCTTCTCCCCCTGGCTCCTCTTCCGGGGAGGCAGGGCGCTGGCCCCGGCGGCGGGGGCCCTCCTGGCCGTGGACCCCAGGCTCCTCCTCCTCGCCCTCTTCCTCTTCGCCCTCCTCTACCTCGCCTTCCGCAGGCCGGGGCGGGCGGTCCTGGCGGTGGCCCTCGCCCTTCCCCTCCTCGCCGCCCTTCTCGGAAAGACCCCTTTCCACCTCCTCTTCGGCCTTTTGGTGGGCCTGCC
>NZ_JBWGQW010000020.1:270-32430 GCF_056332225.1 Thermus sp.
CCCGTGGCCTTCCGCCACCTCGGGGACCCTCAGTAGGGGAGGAGCCAGGTGCGGAAGTAGTCCCGAACCCGCCCCCAAAGCTCCAAGACGTAGGATGGGAGCATGCGCTGGCACGGGGTCTTCCGCCGCTTCGTCTTAGCCCGGCAGTACCGCTTCGCCCGCGAGGCCCTGGTGCCCCACTTCTTTGACGCCCTCACCGCCTACGCCCTGGAGCTCGCCCGGCTCGGCCTCCCCCACGCCAGGGAGGCCGTGGCCGCGCTAAGGGAGCTCCGCACCCTGCCCCTCCCGAGCTTCACCGGGGAGGTGGAGGACGTGTTCTTCTCCATCCAGGCCCAGCTCGCCGAGCACTGGGGGGAGGAGGTGGCGGGGGCGGTGCGCCGGGGGCTTTCCCGCAACGACCTGGACCTCACGGTCTTCCGGGCCTACCTCCGGGACCGGACCCTCGCCCTCCTCGGCGACCTCCTCCGCCTGCGGCGGGTGGTGCTCCGCCAGGCGGAGCGGCACCGGGGGGTGGTGGTGGTCCTCTCCACCCACCACCGCCCGGCCCAGCCCTCCACCCTGGACCACTACCTCCTCGGGGTGGAGGCCCTCCTCGCCCGGGACACGGAAAGGCTCTTCCGGGCCCTCTCTAACGTGAACCGCTCCCCCCTGGGGGCGAGCGCCCTGGCGGGAAGCCCCTACCCCGTGGACCGGGAGCGCCTGGCCCGCCTCCTCGGGTTTGAGGGGCCCGTGGAGAACACCCTGGACGCGGTGGCCGCGGGGGACTACGCCCTGGAGCTGGCCTTCGCCCTGGGGGGTTTGGGGGCGAGCCTAAGCCGCCTCCTCACCGACCTCCTTTCCTGGGCGGGGCGGGAGGCCTTCGGGGTGGGGGAGGGGCTTTCCCAGGGGTCAAGCTTCATGCCCCAGAAGCAGAACCCCGTGGTCCTGGAGCACGCCCGCGTCTACGCCGGGCGGCTCCTTGGGGGCCATGCGCCCTTGGCCTTCCTCAACCACAACACCCCCTTCACCGACCTGAACGACCACTCCACCGGGGTTTTGGAGCCCCTCGCCGAGGGGCTCTTCGCCGCCGAGGGGGCGCTGGCGCTCACCCGGGTGGCCCTGGAGGAGGGGGTCTTTTTCCCGGAGCGCCTCCTGGCGGAGTTTTCCCTCGAGGTCCTGGCCTCGGAGGCGGTGGACCTCCTGGTGCGGAAGGGAGTCCCCCTGCCCGAGGCCTACCGCAGGGTGCGGGCGGCCCTCCCCGGGCTAAGGCCGGAGCTTTTGGGGGTGGAGCGGGAGGAGCTTCTGGCCTGGATGGACCTTCAGGCCTTCTTCGCCCGGCGGGAGGTCCTGGGGGGCGTGGGGCCCAAGGCCCGGGCCGAGGCCCTTTCCCGGGCCAAGAAGCGCCTCAAGCGGGACCGCGAGGCCCTAGCCGCTTTGCGGGCGCGGGTTCGCCTGAGCCGGCGCTGGCTTCAGGACCTCGAGCCTGAGGAAGGCGAGGAGGGTGCGGAGGAGGAGGGGCAGGTAGAAGGCGAGGAGCACCAGGAATAGCCCCCAGGAGAGGAGGGCGAAGACCTGGCTCCCAAGCCCCTCGGCCAGGGCTCGGGTGCCCAGGGTGAAGGCGGCGAGGGGAAAGACCAGGCCCCAAAGGCCGGGCTGGAAGGCGAGGCGCACCCGGTGGAGGAGGAGGTTTTCCAGGAGGAAGGTCATGGCCAGGACGAACCACCAGCCCCCCAGGCCCCAAAGGGCCGCCCCGAGGAGGTAGAGGCCCTCGAGGCTCCCCCCGTAGAGCCCCGCTTCCCGGGCCCCGCCGAAGAGGGCGAGGGGGGCGAGGATCCCCACCCCCACCGGGGCCAGGCCGATGAAGAGGGAGGGGACGAGCTCGGGGGCCGGGCGCTCGTGGACGTAGAGGCGGCCCAGGAGGGTAGCCCCCACCCAGAGGAAGAGGACGAGCCCGAGCCCGAGGAACATGAGGAGCCAGAGGAAGGCCTCCCGGGCCCAGGGGCCGAGGAGGGGAAGGAGGGGCCCCCCGGTGAGGGGCACCACGATGGCCGAGACCGGCGGGATGAACCAGGTGCCGTTGGCCGCCTCAAAGGGGAGGCGGAGCCGGGTGAAAACCAAGTAGCCGAGGAGGAGGCTCGCGAGGAGGGTGAGGGGAGCGCCCAGGGCGAAGAGGAGGAGGGCGAGGCCCGGCCACCCCGCCACCTTCAGGCTCGCCAGGCCGAAGAGGAGGAAGGCCAGGGGGAAGGTGGCGTAGAGCTGGGAAAGGAGGGGGTGGTGGAGCTCCTGCCAGACCTGCCCCGGGTAGCGGAGGAGCTTTCCCAGAAAGAAGGCGAGGCTTAGGGCGAAGAGAAGCCCGGCGAGGGCGTAGGCCAGGAGGCCCAGGGCGGGGAGGCCGAAGGCCTTAAGCGTAAGGGCCACCCCGCTTCCCCCCATGACCGCGGCGAACCAGGCGGGGTTGAAGGGGCGCACGCTCATGAGGCCCATTGTGGGATACCGGGGTGGGGTAAGTCAACGCCTCCGGAAGTGCTCCACGGTGAGGCGGATTCCCTCCTCAAAGCCCACCTCGGGCCGCCAGCCGTGGGCCATGAGCTTGAGGGGGGAGAGGACGCTCCTTTCCAGGTCCCCGGGGCGCGGCGGGGCGTGGAGGACCTCAGGGGCCTTCCCCGCGGCCCCGGCCACGGCCTTTAGGACCTCCCTCGTGGTGTGCCCCTCGCCGGTGCCCACGTTGTAGACCCCTTCCAGGGAGAGGAGGGCGAGGGCGTGGGCCCGGGCCACGTCCCCCACGTAGACGTAATCCCGCACGCACCCCTCGTCCCCCGGGGTCTTCCGGGCGTAGAGGGTCACGGGCAGGCCCTTGAGGACCCTTTCGGCGAAGATGGCCACCACCCCCGCCTCCCCGTGGGGGTCCTGCCTGGGCCCGTAGACGTTTCCGTAGCGCAGGGAGACCCACTTGAGGCCGTAGTTTTGCCCGTAGGAGGCGAGGTAGTGCTCAAAGGCGGCCTTGCTGGCGGCGTAGGGGCTTTTGGGGCGGGGGGGCCAGGTCTCCTCGGCCCGCTCCCCCTCGGGCACCTCCCCGTAGATGGCCCCGCCCGTGGAGGCGAAGAGGAGCTTTTCCACGCCATAGCGGCGGCAGGCCTCCAGGAGGTTCATCCCCCCGAGGAGGTTCACCCCGAAGTCCAGGAGGGGGTCTTCCACGCTCACCTTCACCGAGGCCTGGGCCGCCTGGTGGGAGACGTGGGTGGGGCGGAACTCCCGGAAAGCCCGCTCCACCCCCTCCTGGTCCCTCAGGTCCACTTGGAAGAAGGGAACGCCCTCGGGCACGTTCTCCCGCCTGCCCGTGGAGAGGTTGTCCAGGACCGCCACCTCGAGGCCCCTTTTGAGGAGGTCCTCCACGATATGGCTTCCGATGAAACCGGCACCGCCCGTTACGAGAACGCGCATAAAAACCCCCGGGGTAGTGTACCACCACCCCTAACAGCAGGGGGTTGATCACTTGCAGTCACAATCGCAATCGCAGAGGTCCACCCCCTCACCGCATTGGTCAGGTTCCCTGCGGAGCTCGCCGCGGATGGCCTGGAAGAGGCAGGCCAGGGCGTCGGGGTGGAGGAGGGGTGCGTTGTAGAGACCAAGTCCCCTCATGCGCCACCTCCCTCTCTCGTAGGTGGCGTAGAAGAACTCAAAGACGCTCCGCCCCGGTTGGGTGGGGGCCGGGAATGCTTGCCAGAAAGGTGGCTTTGAAAGGGGAACCCACCCCGGGCCCGGGATGGTATCTACCCAAAGCATCTTTAGCTTCAGCATGATGACCGTCCAGGGGCCCACCCTGGGGGTCCAGGCCGGGTAGTAGTAGCCCCAGATGCCCACGATTTCGCCCAAGGAAGCGGTACCCTTTGAGGAAGCGGTACCCTTTGAGGAAGCGGTACCCTTTTTGGCCTTTTTTGTCCTGTTGGGCGTGATGTTGGCCACGAGGGCGTGAGTGGAAGGGGAACCGGGTACCAGCCAGCCCTTTACCGTGCTCACGGGTAGGTGCCAGCAGAGCCCGGGGCTTGGGCGTTTGCCGCAGAAGGTGCCGGGGTGGCAACCCGTTGGAGGGGGGGTGACCGGCCAGCCCTGGTCGTCTATACAGCGGCCAGCGGGGGAAGGGGTCGGGGGGACGAGGCTCGCCAAGAAGTTAGCGAAGTCTGTAGATCCTATTACGTCCGAGGCTAGGGAGAAGGGCTTCACGAGCGAATAGGTGCCTCCTGCGGGGTTATAGACTCCAAACGGCATAACCGGACCTCCTCGAGCCTGCGCGAGGGGAAAAGGCCTTGATGGCTCGATCTATGTTTACAGCCGCCAAGGGGTTTCTGTCAAGCTCCTCAAAAACTCAGGCTATCCGCACCTCCGGCTCGTTGCCGGGCTTCCACTTGATGGTGCACCCGATGGCGGGGGCCTCCTTGAGGGGGGGCTCCTCGCCCCGGAGGAGGGCCTCTATGGCCGCCTCGAGGTCGTGGCTTTGGGCCTTGGCAGGGTCCTTGGGGCTGTCGTTCACCCGGCCGTGGTAGCGGAGGAGGCGCCTCTCGTCAAAGAGGAAGACCTCCGGGGTGCGCAGGGCGCGGTAGGCCTTGGCCACCTCCTGGGTCTCGTCCAGGAGGTAGGGGAAGAAGATGCCGTGGGCCTCGGCGAAGGCCACCATCCCCTCGGGGCTATCCTCGGGGTACTTCTCGTAGTCGTTGGGGTTGATGCCCACGAAGGCCACCTTGCCCCGGTACTTCTCCGCCAGGGCCACGAGCTCGCCGATGGAGCCCTTCACGTAGGGGCAGTGGTTGCACATGAAGACCACGGCCAAGAGGGGCTCCTGGAACTGGGAAAGCCGGTAGCGCCCGCCCCTCGGGTCGGGGAGCTCGGCGTCAATGAGGGGGCTTTCCAGGGGAAGCTCGGGGTAGCGGAGCATGGCCTCATGCTAAGGGCCTGGGCCTGGGTCTCGCAAGGGGCGCCCTCACCCGCCGATGACCACCGGGAGGATCACGGGATCGCGGCCCGTGGCCTTCTTCAGGAACTTCTTCACCGGGTAGTAGATGTCGTCCCGGATGCGCTCTAGGGGCTTCTTTTCCCGCACCCCGTTTTTCAGGGCCTCGAGGGCCATGCGCTTCACCTCCCCAAGAAGCCGCTCCCCGGCCTTCACGAAGCCCCGCGAGACCACCTCCACCACGGGCTCCTCGTCGGCCAGGGCGGTGATGACCACCAGGCCCTCCTCGGCCATGTGGCGGCGGTCGGCCAGGATCTCCTCGGTGATGTCCCCCACCCCCAGGCCGTCCACGTAGAGCGCCCCGTGGGGCACCTCCCCCGCCTTCTCAAAGGTCTCCCGGGTGAGGCGGTAGACCGCCCCGTTCTCCCCGATGAGGGTCTTCTCCGGGGGGCGGCTCATGGACTCGGCGAGCCACTTGAAGTTCACCTGGTGGCGCACCTCCCCGTGCCAGGGGAGGAAGAACTTGGGCGTGGTGAGGTTGAGGATGAGCTTGAGCTCCTCCTGGGAGGCGTGGCCCGAGGCGTGGACCCTATAGGTGGGGGGGTAGAGGACGTAGGCCCCGAGGGCGTAGAGGCGGTTGATGACCCGGTTCACCGCCTCCTCGTTCCCGGGGATGGGGCTAGAGGAGAGGATCACCGTGTCCCCGGGCCGGATGGCCATCTTGGCGTGCCCCTCAAAGGCCAGGCGGTGGAGGACGGACATGGGCTGGCCCTGGCTCCCCGTGGCCAGGATGAGGACCTGGTGGTCGGGGAGGTCCATGACCTCCTCCAGGGTGTAGAGGCGGTCCTTCACCTTGAGGTAGCCGAGCTCCAGGGCGATGCGGCTGAACTTCAGCATGCTCCGCCCCTCCATGGCCACCTTGCGCCCGTACTTCTCCGCCGCCCAGATCACCGACTGGATGCGGTGGATGTGGCTGGCGAAGGTGGTGACGAAGACCCTTCCGGGGGCGCGGCCGATGACCCGGTCCAGCTCCTTGGCGATCTCCATCTCGCTTGGGGTGTAGCCGGGCCTTTCGGCGTTGGTGGCGTCGGCGATGAGGAGGAGCACGCCTTCCGCCCCCGCCTGGGCCACCTTGGCCAGGTGGGAGACCTTCCCGTCAATGGGGGTGGGGTCCAGCTTGAAGTCCCCGGTGTGGACGATGGTGCCGATGGGGGTGCGGATCACCACCCCGGAGTTGTCGGGGATGGAGTGGGTCATGCGGAAGAGGTCCAGGGTGAAGTAGCGGCCCGCCTGGATGCGGTCGTCGGGGGAGATCTCCTTGAGGTTGAAGGCCCCGGGCCTCAGGCCGAACTCCTCGAGCTTGCCCCTAAGAAGCCCCAAGGTGAGCCTCGCCCCGTAGATGGGCACCGGGCTTTCCTTGCCGAAGACCATGGGGAGGAGGAAGGGGAGCCCACCGATGTGGTCCTCGTGCCCGTGGGTGAGGACCCAGGCCTTGATCTGGTGGCGGTGCTCCACCAGGAAGTCCACCCGGGGGATCAAGAGGTCCACCCCCGGCATCCCCTCCTCGGGGAAGGCGAGCCCTCCGTCCAGGACGAAGATCTCGTCCCGGTAGCGGAAGGCGGTGATGTTTTTGCCGATCTCCCCCATCCCCCCCAAGGGGATGATCTCCACGGCCTCCTGGCCGCCGTGCGCCGGGCTTCCCTCCTGGGGGCGGCGCTTTCTCCTTCTCCTCGGCTTTCTTTCGGGGTGTTCCATAGGTCTCCTTTCTCCCGGATGGGGAGCGCTCGCGGGGGGTACTTGGGGCTAGGACCGCCTCGGGGGGATCTTGCCCTCCAGCTCGGGGCGGATCAGGTCAATCTTCCCCTTCTCGTCAATGCGGTGGACCTTGACCTTGATCACGTCCCCCACCTTGAGGTGGTCCTCCACCCGCTTCACCCGGCCCGGGGCCACCTGGCTGATGTGGAGGAGCCCCTCGGTGCCGGGGAAGAGGCTGACGAAGGCCCCGAAGGGGGTGATGCGGGTGACGGTGCCCTCGTAGACCTCGCCCACCTTGGCCTCGCGGGTGAGGTCCTCTATGCGCCTCTTGGCCTTCTCCGCCGCCTCGAGGTCGCTGGAGTAGATGCGCACCGTCCCGTCCTCCTCGATCTCCACCTCCACGCCAAGCTCCTCCAGGGCGCGCACGTTCTTGCCCCCGGGGCCGATGACCAGGCCGATCTTGTCCACGGGGACCTTGAGGGCGAGGATCCTGGGGGCGAAGGGCTTGAGCTCAGGACGCGGGGCGGGGAGGACGGATTCCATCAGGTCCAGGATCTTGAGCCTGGCCTCCCGGGCCTGGAGGAGGGCTTCCTTCAGCACCTCGCGGGGAAGCCCGCCCACCTTGTTGTCCATCTGCAGGGCGGTGACCCCCTTGCGGGTTCCCGCCACCTTGAAGTCCATGTCCCCGAGGGCGTCCTCGAGGCCCAGGATGTCCGTGAGGATCACCGCCCGGCTCTCCTCCCACACGAGCCCCATGGCCACCCCGGCCACAGGGGCCCTTATGGGCACCCCGGCGTCCATGAGGGCCAGGCACCCGGCGCACACCGTGGCCATGGAGCTAGAGCCGTTGGACTCCAGGACGTCCCCCACCACCCGCACCGTGTAGGGGAAGGCCTCCTCGGGGGGCATCACCGCCTTGAGGGCCCGCTTGGCCAGGTTGCCGTGCCCCACCTCCCGGCGGGAAACCCCCCTTAGGCGCTTCACCTCCCCGGTGGAGTAGGGGGGGAAGTTGTAGTGGACGAGGAAGGGGTCGGTCTCGTCAATGCCCAGGTCGTCGATGATCTGCTCGTCCCGGCCCGTGCCCAGGGTGACCGTGCCCAGGACCTGGGTCTCCCCCCGGGTGAAGACGGCGGAGCCGTGGGCCCGGGGGAGGACGTCCACCTCAATCCAGATGGGCCTGAGGTCCTTGGGGCCGCGCCCGTCCGCCCGCTTGCCCTCCTCGAGGACGAGCCGCCGGAGCTCCTTCCGCACCACCTCGTCAAAGGCGCTCTCGTAGAGGGGCCTCTTGGCCTCGTCCGGGGTGCCGTCTTCCCCCTTGGGCAGGGCCTCGGCGACGAGGGCCTCGGCGAAGGCCGAGAGGGCCCGGCTCCTTTCCCCTTTGCTTGCGGTCTGGAGCACCTGGGAGAGGCCCCGCTCCAGGGCCAGGCGGTAGAGGGCCTCCTTCTCCTCTTCGGAGAGGGCCTCGGGCGGGGTCCAGGCCATCTTGGGCTTGGCGAGCTCCCGGGCCATGGCCTCCTGAAGGTCCAGGATGGGCCGCATCTCCCGGTGGGCGAACTCCAGGGCCTGGACCAGAAGTTCCTCCTCTACCTCCTGTGCCCCGGCCTCCACCATGAGGATGGCCTCCCGGCTTCCCGCCACCACCAGGTCCAGGGCGCTTTCCTCCAGCTCCTGCAGGGTGGGGTTCAGCACCAGCTGCCCCCCGATGAGCCCCACCCTTACGGCGGCGATGGGGCCCTCCCAGGGGATATCGGAGATCATGAGGGCGGCGCTCGCCGCGATGGGGCCCAGGATGTCCGGGGGGTTCTTCTGGTCGGCGGAAAGCACCGTGACGATCACCTGCACCTCGTGGCGGAACCCCTTGGGGAAGAGGGGCCTTATGGGCCGGTCCGTCATGCGGGCCGAGAGGATGGCCTTCTCCCCCGGGCGCCCCTCCCGGCGCATGAAGCTTCCCGGGATCTTCCCCACGGCGTAGTGGCGCTCCTCAAACTCCACGGTGAGGGGGAGGAAGTCGGCCTGCACGGGCTCTTCCGAGGCCTGGGCCGTGGCCAGGACCACCGTGTCCCCGTAGCGCACGAGGACCGAACCCGCGGCCTGCTTGGCGTACTTTCCCGTTTCCAGAATGAGCTTTCGCCCGGCCACCTCGGTCTCGTAGCGGTGGGCCTGGGGTGTGTTGGGCGTGGCTTCCGGCATGGCGCTCCTCAAGGGAAAGGCGGAGCCCTAGGGCCCCGCCCCCGACCTATTCCCCAGTTTACTTCCTGAGCCCAAGCTTCTCAACCAGGGCACGGTAGCGCTCCGGGTCCTCCCGCTCCAAGTAGCGGAGGAGCCTCCGCCGCTGCCCCACCATCATCAGAAGACCGCGGTGGGAGTGGTGGTCGTGCTTGTGGGTCTTGAGGTGCTCGGAGAGGCGGTTGATGCGCAGGGTGAGGAGGGCCACCTGCACCTCGGTGCTCCCCGTGTCCCCGGGGAAGCGGGCGAACTCCTGGATGACCTTCTGCTTCTCTTCCTTGCTGATGGGCATCTCTTCCTCCGTCAGGGGGGAAGGCGCTCTAAGCCCCTTCCTCCTCAAAGGCGGGCATTCCCCGCCAGACCCTAACCAGCATAGGGGGGCCGGACCCTCCCGTCAACCAGGAAGAGGAGGAGGGCGAGGAGGGCCAGGCCCGCCCCTACCCCAAAGGCCCACCCCGGTCCCAGGGCCTGCCAGAGCAGGCCAAAGAGGAGGCTCGCCGGAAGGAGGAGAAGGCCCATGAGGGTGTGGTAGAGGCCGATGGCGCTGGCCTTCTCCCCCTCGGGGACCAGGGTGGCGAGGTAGGCCCGGCTCGCCCCCTCAAAGGCCGCCGAGTACAGGGCGTAGACCAGGAGAAAGGCCAGGGCGAGGGGGGCGGAGGTGGCCAGGGCGAAGCCCAGGTAGGTGAGGGCGTAAAGGCCGTAGCCTAGGGCCACCACCCGTCTTAGGCCCACCCGGTCCGCCAGGCTTCCCAGGGGGTAGGCGAGGAGGGCGTAGGCCAGGTTGTAGAGGGTGTAGGCCAGGGTCACCTGGCCCTCGGAGAGGCCGAGGTCCTCGAGGCGGAGGAGCAAAAAGGCGTTGGAGGAAAGGGCCAGGGTGAAGAGGCCGGAGACGAGGAGGAAGCGGCGGTAGCCCGGGCCCATGCGGGCAAGGCGCAAGGGGGGGAGGGCTTTGGGGGGGCTTGGGGCCTCCCTCAGCCGCAGGAGGAGGAGAGAGGCCAAGAAGGCGGGTATTGCCGAGAGCCAGAACACCCCCCGCATCCCCACCGCGGGCAGAAGGAGGAAGGCCAGAAGGGGTCCCAGGGTGGCCCCCAGGGTGTCCAGGCCCCGGTGGAGCCCGTAGGCCCGGCCCAGGGCTTCCCTGGGGACGTTCTCGGCGAGGAGGGCGTCCCGGGGAGCCGTCCTCAGGCCCTTCCCCGTGCGGTCTAGGAAGCGGTAGAGGAGGACCTGCCAGGGGCTTGTGGCCAGGGCCAGGATGGGGCGGAAGAGGGCGGGAAGGCCGTAGCCCAGGAGCAGGAAAGGGCGCCTCCGGCCCAGGCGGTCGGAAAGCCTTCCCCCCACCACCTTGAAGAGGCTGGCGGTGGCCTCCGCCACCCCCTCCACCAGCCCGATCACCCCGGCCCCCGCCCCAAGACTCCCAAGAAAGAGGGGCAGAAGGGGGTAGACCATCTCGCTGGCCACGTCCATGAGGAAGCTCACCGCCCCGAGCAGGTAGACCAAAGGCGGGGGCCTCACGGGCGGTGCCTCCAGAAGAGCCAAAGCAGGAAGGGTTCCGGCAGGACCATGAGGAGGGAAAGGGGGTCCAGGGGCGCCGGGGAGAGGAAGGCGAGGCCGAGAGGCGTGGGGAAGGGGAGGGGCAGGGTGCGGGTGAGGAGGAAGAGGAAGAGGAGGGCCAGGGAAAGCCCCACGCCCACCCGCCAGACCAGGGGGGCGAAGGGAGGGTCCTCCCCGGGGTACATGAGGCGGAGGACCCAAAGCCCCAGGGCGTAGGTGACCTTGAGGGCGAGGAGGACGAGGAAGGCCTGGCCGTAGAAGTAGTACTCGCTTACGAGCCCGTACCGCACCGCCTCGGCCTCGGACACTCCCAGGGCGCTCCCGCAGAGCCCCTGCCCCAGCGTTTCCGATAGGCCAAGGCCCAGGAACTGGAGGAGGAAGGGGCTAAGGGAAAGCCCCACCATCCAGGGAAGGCCGGGTCCGGGGACGAAGGCCACCCTAAAAGCTTTTCCCCTTCTGGGAAAAAGGTCAAGGGCCAGGAATCCCTCCCCGGCCCTTGACCACGTGGGCGCTTACCAGAGCCGCATCCCCGGCACGGGGTTAAGGTTGCTGAAAAGCTGCACCAGGGTGGGCCCGTAGGCCAGGACCACCAGGACCACCGCCACGGCGAACCAGAACCCGATCCGGTCCATGGCGAGAACGAGCCGCCGGTCTTCGGGGCCCGAGAGGACCTCGGCGAAGGGCACGGGGGCTTCGGCGAGCTCCGGGCGGCGCTCCCGGCCCAAAAGGACGCTGAAAAGCCCGTAGATGAAGAGGAGGAGCGCTATCAGAAGAACGATGCCCGCCAAGACGTTGAAGACCATGGGAACGGCGGCCTGGGGGTAAGCGTCCGGCACCTGGGCGATGTGGGCGCGCCGGGGCACGTTGAGGAGGCCCGCCCAGTGGAGGCCCAGGGCCATGAGCATCATCCCGAGGAACCAGAGCCACACCACCGCCAGGCCGAGCCGCCTTTGCGCGTCGGAGATGGGCTTCCCCGTGAGGTTGGGGAGGAGCCAGTAGAGGGAGCCCATGGCGGTGAGGGTCACCAGGCTCGCCACCTGGAGGTGGAAGTGCCCGGGGATCCAGGTGGTGTTGTGCACCACGTAGTCCAGGGTGAAGCTGGCGTTCACGATGCCCCCCGCCCCTCCGGGGATGAAGCCAAGGAGGCCCAGGACCGGGGCCACGAAGGCGGGGTTGTCCCAGGGGAGGGCCCGGATCCAGCCCAAAAGCCCCTTGCCGCCCCGCATCCTGCCTGCATACTCCAGGCTCGCCGCCACGGTGAAGGCGGTCATGAGGCTCGGCACGGCCACGAAGAGGGTGAGGACGGAGTGGATCATCTTCCAGGTGGGGTCAATCCCGGGGTCGGCGAACTGGTGGTGGAAGCCCACGGGGGTGGAGAGGAGGAGGAAGAGGAGGAAGGTGAGGCGGGCCATGGGGTCGGAGACCAGCTTCCCCCCGGCCTGCTTGGGCAGGATGGCGTAGATGATGGCGTAGGCGGGAAGGAGCCAGAAGTAGACGATGGGGTGGCCCGTCCACCAGAAGAGGGTGCGGGCGACCAAGGGGTCTACACCCTGGATGAGCCCGAAGGACCAGGGGAGGAGGAAGAGCACCGCTTCCAGCACGAGCCCAATGGAGGCGATAAACCACATGAGCCAGAAGACCACGGCCATGTAGGTGACGAGGGGGGTCACCTGGCCGGGGTGCTGGGCCTTCCAGCGCCGCCAGAGGTCCAGGACGAGGTAGATGCTCACCCAGGTGGAGAGGACGAAGACGCTCGCCCCCAGGTAGAAGGCCCAGTGCCCCTTGAGGGGCGGGTAGAAGGTGTAGAGGACGGTGGCCTCGTTGGCGAGGAGAGGGAGGGCGGCCACCACAAGCCCAACGAAGGCCATCCACCAGGAGAGCCACATGAGGCCCATGTTGGGCCTAAGGTTCAGCTCCCTGGCGGGGAGGTAGACCATGACCGCCTGGGCGAAGAGCTGGGTGAAGACGATGGCGTTCAAGACCCCATGCAGGGTCAGGCCCTGGTAGTAGGACTGGACGAAGGGAAGGAGGCGCTTGAGAAGGGGATAGGCGTCCACGTTCCCGTAGTTCAGGGCCTGGAAGGGGCCGAAGAGGCTTCCCACGATGACGGCCAGGAAGCCCAGCACCAAGAAGTAGAGGGTGGCCTTCTTCTCCGGATAGGCCTCGTAGATCCGGCTGATCGCACCGCTTTGCACCGCCATGGCTCACTCCTTCACCACGATCTTGCCGAACATGTTCTGGTGGCCTAAGCCGCAGTACTGGTTGCAGATGATGCGGTACTCCCCGGGCTTCTTGAAGGTGTAGCGCACGGTGGAGACCTCGCCCGGAAGCACCTCCACGTTGATGCTGGTGCCCTCCACGTGGAAGCCGTGGATTACGTCGGGACTCGTGATCTTGAACACGATCTCCGCTCCCTTGGGCACCTCAATGGGGTTCGGCTGGTAGCCGAAGGCGAAGGCCAGGACGTGGACCGTGTACTGGTTGGGGCCGGTCTGCACCACCGCCTGGGCGGGGTCGGCCCAGGGGCCCTCGGCGCGCACCTTGGTGGGGTCCACCCGCTCCAGCTTGCCCACGGGGATCACCCCAGAGGTGTGGGTGGCCAGGGTGTAGGCGATGAGGGCGATGAAAACCACAAGCATAGCCAAGGAGAAGGCCAGCCAACCCTTCTCGTAAGCCAGGATCGCCTTGTGGGCCTTGTGCTCGTCCACCATACCTACCCCCTAGCGAAGAAGAGCGCGTATACCCCCAGCCAGAAGACCAGGATGGTGAGGGTAAGAACCAGTATCACTCCCAGGGCGCCGACCGGTTTTTCTTCCATACCCTTCCTCCCTACGGCGGGTTGCCGTACACGGTGCCCATGGTAGCGAAGCTCAGGGAAAAGTGAAAAGTACATTTGTCCCTTCCCATAAGGAATGCGGCATGGGGGTAGGCTTGAGGGCCGCGACCCCAGCTCTTTCGGCTTCTACCCCGCAAGGCCTTTTCGGCGTAGATCCTGGCCCAAAGCTGGGGTTCGGGAGCGCCCCCCTTCCAGGGGCGGTAGGCTAAGCCTCGCTTCCCACCCGGGCCAGGACCAGGCGGCTTATCTCCTTTAAGGTTTCGAAGACCCCCTTCCCCTCGGTGGCCACGGCCTCAAAGACCGGGAAGCGGCCCTCGGGGTCCACCACGGCCCGCACCATCTCAACGGGGAGGGCATCGGGGAGGTCCCGCTTGTTCACCTGGAGGACCACGGGGAGGTCTTCTAGCTTCAGGCCATATTCCGCCAGGTTCTCCCGCATGTTGCGCATGCTCTCGGCGTTGGCCCGAAGGCGGTTTGGGGCCGAGTCCGCCACGAAGACGATGCCGTCCACGCCCCGTAGGATGAGCTTGCGGCTGGCGTTGTAAAAGACCTGGCCCGGCACGGTGTAGAGGTGGAAGCGGGTCTTGAAGCCCTTAACCTCTCCCAGGTCCAGGGGCAGGAAATCAAAGAAGAGGGTGCGCTCGTCCTCCGTGGCCAGGGAGACCATCTCCCCTTTGCGGTCTTCGGGTACCTTGCTGTAAATCCACTTAAGGTTCGTGGTCTTGCCGGAGAGACCGGGTCCGTAGTAGACGATCTTGAAGTTGATCTCTCGGTTGGCGAAGTTGATGGTGCTCATGCTAGCTCAGGAGGTCGTCCAGGAGGGCCTTGGCCTTTTCGCGGTACTCCGTGTCCAGGGTGAGGTGGGGCGGGTGGGCCAGGGCCTCCTCGGCGAGCCGGGCTAGGGCCTCCGCCGCCCGCTTGCCGTAGAGCTTTACCTTGCCCAAGGGGGCGTTCTCGTCAAAGATGAGAAGCAGGAGGGCGTGTTCCCCCGCTTCGTCCACGTAGAGGCCCATGCGCTCCCCTTGGAGAACCTGCTCCTGGAAGCGGGCCTCCCCCAGGAGCTTGGCCAGGGCCTGGGTGGCGGCGGCGTTGCCCGCCACCAGGGTAGCGAGGGAGTCTAAGGGGGGCGGCTTGGGGGCCCAGAGGGCCTCCTTGTGGACCAACACGAAGCCTTTGCGGTCTACCAAAAGAGCGTACCGGGTCCCGGTTTCCCGGAGGGTTTCCTCCAGCACCCGGAGGGCCTCCTCGTAGAGGGACCCGTAGAGGACCAAGGAGGGTTCCACCATAGTATGCTCAGTCTATCATGGAGGCTTTTCTTGCGGAGGCCAGGTCCCTTCTTGCGGAGCTCGTGGCCATCCCCTCGGTGAGCGCCGAGGGCAGGGCGCTAAGGGAGGGGGCGGAAAAGGTGGCGGGGGTCCTGGAGGGCCTGGGGCTAGCCCCTGAGCTTCACGAAGGGTACGGCCCCCCGGTGGTCTACGCGGAAGGCGGGGAAGGGGAGAGGACCCTCCTCTTCTACAACCACTACGATGTTCAGCCCCCGGACCCCCTGGAGCTTTGGGACACGAACCCCTTCGCCCTGGTGGAGCGGGATGGGGCCTGGTGGGGCCGGGGCGCCCACGACGACAAGGGGGAGCTCGTGGCCCGCGTGATGGCCCTGAAACTCTTCCAAAAGAAGCACGGCTTCCTTCCCCGGGTGAAGTTCGTGGTGGAGGGGGAGGAGGAGGTGGGTAGCCCCCACCTCGAGGCCTACGTGGCGGACAAAAAGGACCTGTTGCGGGCGGACGCCATCCTCTGGGAGGCCGGGGGGGTGGACGCCAAGGACAGGCCCTACCTCTACGCCGGGCTCAAGGGCATCGTGGCCCTGGAGCTAAAGGTGCGGACCGCGGCCTTTGACCTCCACTCCTCCTTTGGGGCAGTGGTGGAAAACCCCATCTACCGCTTGAGCCGGGCCCTGGCCTCTTTGCGGGACGAGGAGGGGCGGGTTCTCATCCCCGGCTTCTACGACCGGGTGCGCCCCCTCACCCCCTTGGAGATGGAGGTCTTGGCCGAGATCCCGGACGAGTCGGAGGCGCTTCGGGAGGCCTTTGGCGTGAAGGACTTCCTGGGCGGGGCGAGGGGGCTAGACTTCAACCAGCGCCTTTACGCCGAGCCCTGCGTCAACTATAACGGCTTCCACGCGGGGTACGGGGGCCCCGGGTCCAAGACGGTGCTTCCCGCGGAGGCCCGGGCCAAGCTGGACTTCCGCCTGGTGCCCGACCAGGACCCGGAGGAGGTGCCGGGGCTCCTTCGGCGCCACCTCGAGGCCCAGGGCTTCCACGACGTGGAGGTGGTGGTCCTGGAGAAGGGGGAACGCCCGGCCCGCTCCGACCTCGCCCACCCCTTCGTGGCCCTGGCGCGGCGGGCCCTCGAGGAGGCCTTCGGGGAGAAGGCGGTGCTCTACCCGAATATGGCGGGCTCGGGGCCCATGCACCCTTTCCTCCACCACCTCCATGCCCCGGCGGTGGGCCTCGGGGTGGGCTACCCGGGAAGCCGGGTCCACAGCCCCAATGAGCACATCCGCATCCGGGACTTTGAGCGGGGGGTGCGGGCCATCCTGCGCCTCCTGGAGCTTTTCTTTCTGGACCGTTAGGGCTTCGCCCGAGCGAGGGGCCGGGGGTCGCGTGTTGCGTGATCCAGGAGAGGTGCTTAGGCTTGGGGGGTATGCGCCTGATTTTCGGCGAGCGGGATACCCCTTACGCAGAGGCCCGGGTGGTGGTCCTGCCCGTGCCCTACGACCTCTCCCTCTCCTTCCTTCCGGGGGCCCGGCGGGGCCCCGAGGCCATCCTCCTGGCGAGCCGGGAGCTCGAGCCTTTCCTTTTGGAGCTCGGGGCCGCCCCTGAGGAGGTGGGGATCCACGCGGCCGAGCCGGTGCCCTGGGTGGCGGGGATGGCCGAGGAAAGCCACCGCCTCATCCGGGAGGAGGCCCTAAGGCACCTCCGGGCGGGGAAGTGGGTGGTGGCCCTGGGCGGGGACCACTCCATCACTCACCCCCTGGTCCAGGCCCACCGGGAGGCCTTGGGGGAGTTTTCCCTCCTCCACCTGGACGCCCACGCCGACCTCTACCCCGAGTGGCAGGGCTCGGCCTACTCCCACGCCTCGCCCTTCTACCGCCTTCTCCAAGAGGGCTTCCCCCTGGTCCAGGTAGGGGTCCGGGCCATGGACCTGGATTCCTTGCGCTTGGCCCGGGAGAAGGGGGTGGCCCTCTTCCCCGCCCACCGGATCCACCGGGAGGGGCTTCCCCTGGAGGAGGTCCTTTCCGCTCTGGGGAAGCGGGTCTACATCTCCTTGGACTTTGACGCCCTGGACCCCTCGGCGATGCCCAGCGTGGGCACCCCCCTCCCCGGGGGGCTTTCCTACCGCCAGGTGGTGGACCTCCTCGAGGCCGTCTTCCGCGAGAAGGAAGTGGTGGGGATGGACTTCGTGGAGCTCTCCCCGAACGGCCAGTTCCACGCCGAGATGACCGCGGCCCAGCTCGTCTACCACGCCATCGGCCTGAAAGGGCTTCAGGCGGGGTGGCTTGCCCGGGAGGCGGACCCCATTTAGCCCGGGGCCTTCCCCCTAGCCTTGGGGCATGCGCCCCAGGCTTGGGTCCTCTTCCTCCTCGTTCCTCCTAGGGGTCTTCTCGGGTGTAAAATAGCCCCCCGTGACCAAGCGCGTGGTTTCCGTCTCCTTGGGCAGTAGCCGCCGGGACGCCGCGGCCGAGGTGGAGCTTCTGGGGGAGCGCGTCCTTTTGGAGAGGCGGGGGACGGACGGGGACTTCCAGGCGGCCCTCTGCCTCATCCGGGAGCTGGACGGAAAGGTGGACGCCATCGGCCTCGGCGGGATTGACCTCTACCTGGTGGCGGGGGGGCGGCGCTATATCATAAGGGACGCCCAGAGGTTTAAGGAGGCCGCGAAGAAGACCCCGGTGGTGGACGGCTCGGGCCTCAAGCACACCCTGGAGCGGCGGGCGGTTGGGGAGCTCGCCTCCTTCTTTGACTGGCCCCGCACCCGGGTCCTCCTCCCCTCGGCGGTGGACCGCTTCGGCCTCGCCGAGGCCTTGGACGAGGCGGGGGCGAAGGTCCTCTACGGGGACTTCATCTTCGCCCTGGGCCTGCCCATCCCCCTCTACAGCCTATCCTTCCTGCAAAAGCTCGCCTTCCTCCTCCTCCCCCTCTTCACCCGCCTGCCCTTTTCCCTCCTCTACCCCACGGGGAAGAAGCAGGAGGAGGTGCGGGAGGACTGGCGCGCCCGCTACTACGCCTGGGCCGACGTGGTGGCCGGGGACTGGCACTACATCCGGCGCCACATGCCCAAGGACATGCGGGGCAAGACGGTGATCACCAACACCACCACGGAGGAGGACGTGGCCTTTCTCCGGGAGCGGGGGGTGAAGCGCCTCGTCACCACCACCCCGAGGCTTGGCGGCCGGAGCTTTGGGACCAACGTGATGGAGGCCATGCTGGTGGCCCTGGCGGGCCGGGAGCTTGGGGAGGAGGACTACCTCCGGTATATTGACCTTTTAGGGCTCAAGCCCCAGGTCCTGGACCTGGAAAAGGGGCCCAGTCAGGAGGAAGCATGATCAGCGTGACCGATCTCCGCCCTGGCACCAAGGTGAAGATGGACGGCGGCCTTTGGGAGTGCGTGGAGTACCAGCACCAGAAACTGGGCCGCGGCGGCGCCAAGGTGGTGGCCAAGTTCAAGAACCTGGAGACCGGGGCCACCGTGGAGCGCACCTTCAACTCCGGGGAGAAGCTGGAGGACATCTACGTGGAGACCCGGGAGCTCCAGTACCTCTACCCCGAGGGCGAGGACCTGGTCTTCATGGACCTGGAGACCTACGAGCAGTTCCACGTGCCCAAGAGCCGGGTGGAGGCGGCCCGCTTCCTCAAGGAGGGAATGACCGTCCTGGGGGACATGTACGAGGGCCGGCCCCTGAAGATCTCCCCCCCCACGGTGGTGGAGCTAAAGATCGTGGACACCCCTCCCGGGGTGCGGGGGGATACGGTTTCCGGCGGTTCCAAGCCCGCTACCTTGGAAACGGGGGCCGTGGTCCAGGTACCCCTCTTCGTGGAGCCCGGGGAGGTCATCAAGGTGGACACCCGCACCGGGGAGTACGTGGGCCGGGCCTAAGCTCGTGGAAGAGAAGGGGGAGTGGCCTGCTCCCCCTGTGCTTTCGGGATCTTGACCGGGTACAGAAATTCCAAAGGGTTGGATAGGGTAAGCTTTCCCCACGAGGTGTGCCTATGACGCCTAAAGAGCTCAAGCAGATCCTGCAGGCCTTGGTGGAGCACGGGGTAAGCGAGCTTACCCTGGAGACCCCCGATTACAAGCTCACCGTCCGCCGGGGGGGAGAGGCGCCGGTGGTGGCCGTGCCCCAGGTGGCCCTTCCCGCTTCCCTGCCCGCCGCGCCCCCCGCTCCCGAGCCCGCCCCCCCGCCCTCCCCGGCGGAGGAGGTTCCCGCCAAGGCCGACGAGTGCTCTGGGTGCGTGGAGGTCCGGGCCCCCATCGTGGGCACCTTCTACCGGGCCCCGGCCCCGGACGCCCCTCCCTACGTGAAGGAAGGGGACCGGGTGGAGAAGGGCCAGGTTCTCTGCATCATCGAGGCCATGAAGCTCATGAACGAGATTGAGTCCGAGGTCTCCGGCATCGTGAAGAAGATACTGGTCCAGAACGGGGAGCCCGTGGAGTACGGCCAGCCCCTCTTCCTCATCCAGCCGGTATGAAGAAGGTCCTCATCGCCAACCGGGGCGAGATCGCCCTGAGGATCCTCCGGGCAGCCAGGGAGCTTGGCATCAAGACGGTGGTGGCCCACTCCACCGCCGATGAGAAGAGCCTTCCCGTTCTCCTCGCCGACGAGGCCATCTGCATCGGGCCGCCTCCCTCGGGGCAGAGCTACCTCAACATCCCCAACCTCCTCTCGGCGGCCATCGTCACCGGGGCCGACGCCATCCACCCGGGCTACGGCTTCCTGGCGGAAAACGCCACCTTCGCCGAGATGTGCCGGGAACACGGGATCACCTTCATCGGCCCCACCCCGGAGAACATGCGGCTCCTGGGAGACAAGGCCACGGCGAGGAAGGTGGCCCGGGAGGCGGGGGTGCCCACGGTGCCGGGCACGGACGAGCTCGGGAGCGTGGAGGAGGCCAAGCGGGCGGCCTTAGAGATCGGCTACCCCGTGATCCTCAAGGCGAGCGCGGGAGGAGGGGGGAGGGGCATGCGGGTGGTCCACACCGAGGAGGAGCTGGAGCGGGCGGTGCTCCAGGCCCAGGAGGAGGCCCGGGCCGCCTTCGGGAACCCCGCCATCTACCTGGAGAAGTACATAGAGGAGCCCAAGCACATAGAGATCCAGGTCCTGGGGGACGGGGAGCGGGTGGTCCACCTTTGGGAGCGGGACTGCTCCATCCAGCGCCGCCACCAGAAGCTTTTGGAAGAGGCCCCGAGCCTCCTCCCCTACGAGACCCGCAAGGCCATCGCCGAAGCGGCGAGAAGGCTCGCCGAGCACGTGGGGTACGTATCCGCCGGCACCCTGGAGTTTCTGGTGGACAAAGAGGGGAACTTTTACTTCATTGAGATGAACACCCGCATCCAGGTGGAGCATCCCGTCACGGAGCTCGTCACGGGCATAGACCTGGTCCAGGCCCAGTTCCGCATCGCCCAGGGGGAAAAGCTCTGGCTGAAGCAGGAAGACATAGAGGTCCGGGGGCACGCCATAGAGGTGCGGGTGAACGCCGAGGACCCGGAGAAGGGCTTCAGGCCCTCCATCGGCAAGGTGGAGACCCTCCTCTTCCCCGGGGGGCCGGGGGTGCGGGTGGACAGCCACCTCTACGCTGGCTACCAGATCCCGCCCCACTACGACAGCCTCATCGCCAAGATCCTCGCCTGGGCCCCCACCCGGGAGGAGGCCATCAGGCGCATGGAGCGGGCCCTCGCGGAAACGGTCATTGAGGGACCCGGCCTCAAGACCACCATCCCCTTCCACCAGAAGGTGTTGCAGAACGCCTTCTTCCGCCGGGGGGCGGTCTACACCAACTTCGTGGCCCGGCGCATGGAGATGTAGACTGGGCGTGTGATGGTGGACTACGAGATCAGCGACCACGCCCTCGAGGGCCTGGTGGTCCACGCCCTTTCGGGCCTTCGGGGGGTGCGGCTTTTGGAAGCGCCTCCCCGCTCCTTGGGCGAGGTGTTCCGCCGCATGAGGCCCGTCAAGGTGGAGCGCTCCCCGGAGGGCCTTTCCGTGGAGCTCGTCCTCTCCGTGGACTACGGGCTGAGCATCCCCGAGGTGGCCCGGGAGGCGCAGAGGGCGGTGGCCGAGTCCCTCTTCCTGGCCACGGGGGAAAAGGTCAAGGCGGTGAACGTCAACGTGGCCCAGGTGGCCTATCCCCCGGAGGGCCATGCGTAGGCGGGCGCGGGAGCTGGCCATGCGGGCCCTCTTCGCCCACACCCAGGGGGGCGTGGATCTGGAGGAGGCCCTGCGCCACGCCCTGGAGGAGATGGGCGGGGAGGACGACCCCTACGGGGACCCCCTGGACGAGGAGGGGGTGGCCTTCGCCAAGAGGCTCCTTTTCGGCTACAAGGCCCACCAGGAGGAGGTGGACCGGGTGCTGGGGGAGACGGTGGAGGGTTGGAACTTTGGCCAGATGTCCAAGACCGACCTCACCGTGCTCCGCCTCGCCGCCTACGAGATGCTCTACGAGCCCACCCCCTTCGCCCCCCTCATAGAGGTGGCGGTGAAGATCGCCAAGCGCTACGGGGGCGAGCACTCCGGGGCCTTTGTGAACGGGGTTTTGGGCCGCCTCTTCCGCCGCATCCGGGAGGGGGAGGTGAAGGCGGCCCCCAAGGAGGACTAGGGTGGCGGCGCGGCTTCTTTCCGGCCACGAGGTGGCCCAGGCGGTGTACGCCGAGCTTAAGGCTACGCTCGCTTCCCTCCCCTTCGTCCCTTCCTTGCGGGTGATCCGGCTTGGGGAGGACCCGGCCTCGGTGGCCTACGTGCGCCTCAAGGACAAGAAGGCCAGGGAGCTGGGCCTTAGGAGCCAGGTAGAGGTCTACCCCGAGGACTTCCCGGAGGAGGCCCTTCTCAGGCGCATCGCCCTCCTCAACGCCGACCCCGAGGTGGACGGGGTCCTGGTCCAGCTTCCCCTTCCCCCCCACATCCGCACCGAGCGGGTCCTCGAGGCCCTCCACCCCTTGAAGGACGTGGACGGCTTCCACCCCTTGAACGTGGGGCGGCTCTGGAGCGGGGGCGAGGGGCTTTTCCCCTGCACCCCCTTGGGGGTGGTGCGCCTCCTACGCCACTACGGGGTGGACCTCAAGGGGAAGGAGGTGGTGGTGGTGGGCCGCTCCAACATCGTGGGCAAGCCCCTGGCGGGCCTCCTCCTCCGGGAGGACGCCACGGTCACCCTGGCCCACTCCAAAACCCAAGACCTCCCCGCCCTCACCCGGCGGGCCGAGGTCCTGGTGGTGGCCGTGGGGAGGCCCCACCTGGTGAGGAGGGAGTGGGTGCGGCCGGGGGCCACCGTGGTGGACGTGGGGGTGAACCGGGTGGAGGGGAAGCTTCTCGGGGACGTCCACCCCGAGGTGGCCGAGGTGGCCTCCGCCCTCACCCCCGTGCCCGGGGGGGTGGGGCCCATGACCGTGGCCATGCTCATGGCCAACACCCTCAAGGCGGCCCTCTTGAGGCGGCATGGAGCTTCTCTCTAACGCCATCTTCTGGACGGCCCTCCTGGCCAACCTCCTGGCCCAGACCCTGAAGCTTTTCCTCTACTACCGCCTCGAGGGCCGCTTCCATTGGGAGCGCTTCCTGGAAACCGGAGGGATGCCGAGCTCCCACTCCGCCACGGTGAGCGCCCTGGCGGTGAGCGTGGGGCTTAGGGAGGGGTTTGACAGCGCCCTCTTCGCCGTGGCCGCCGTCTTCGCCCTCATCGTTATGTACGACGCCACGGGCATCCGCCGGGCCGCGGGCCTCCACGCCCAGCTCCTCAACCAGTTGGTGCAGGAGCTCCAAAGGCTCGTGGAAAGGGGCTTCGCCCAGGAGCCCCTGAAGGAGCTTTTGGGCCACACCTACCTCGAGGTCCTGGTGGGGGCCCTTCTGGGCCTTTTGGTGGCCCTTTGCGCCTACTACCTCTTCCCCGCCTGGTAGAAGGCCAAGGTCTGGCCCAGGAGAAAGACGAGCAGGCCCAAGGCAGGGGAAAAGAAGAAGGCGAAGAAGCTCACCAAGAGGACCAAGACCATGGGCAAGAGGGGTTTTTTGAAGCGGTGGAAGATGAAGAGGTTCAAAAGCCCGAAGAAGGAGAGGACCAAAAGGGCGGCCGTTTCCACGGCAGGCTATTCTACGCCCTTGCCAGGCCAGGGAGATGGGGTAAACTTTTACCGAGTATAAGGAGGTGGCGTCCATGCTCACCTTGCCCGAGAAAATCCTCTTCCTCCTCCTCGCCTTGGGAAGCCTCTACTACGCCTACACGGGCTTCCTTCGCGTCTACCTCGCCATAAGGCGGGGGCGGCCCGAGGATCGGTTTGACCGCTTGCCCGAGCGGGTGGGCCGGGCCCTCTGGCTCGTCCTCACCCAGCAGACCGTGTTCAAGAGGAGGCCCCTGGTTTCCCTCCTCCACGCCTTCGTCTTCTACGGCTTCGTCTACTACCTCCTGGTGAACCTGGTGGACTTCCTGGAGGGCTTCTTCGGCCTTCACGCCCGCGGGGGGCTTTGGAACCCCTATAACCTGATCGCGGACCTCCTCACCTTCCTGATCCTCGTGGGCATCCTGGGCCTGATGCTCCGGCGCTACCTCCTCGCCCCCAGGGACTTCACCTGGAACCCCAACGTCCCCCTGCACGAGAAGGCCAGGGCCGGCATCGCCCGGGACTCGGCCATCGTGGGGGCCTTCATCGCCTTCCACGTGGGAAGCCGCCTCCTCTCCAAGGCCTTCCAGCTCGCCAAGGAGGGCCAGGACCCCTTCCAGCCCGTGGCGAGCGCCCTAGGCGGGGCGCTTTCCGGCCTCTCCCCCTCGGCCCTCACCTTGGGCGAGCACCTCTTCTGGTGGGGCGCCCTGGGCTCCATCCTCCTCTTCCTCCCCTACTTCCCCCGCTCCAAGCACATCCACCTCTTCATGGCCCCCATCAACCTGGCCTTCCGCAAGGAGGTGCCGGGGGCCCTCCTGCCCCTGGACCTGGAGAAGGAGGAGGAGAAGTTCGGGGCGGAGAAGCTGGAGGACCTCTCCTGGAAGCGGCTTCTTGACGCCTACGCCTGCATCATGTGCAACCGCTGCCAGGAGGCCTGCCCCGCCTACACCACGGGGAAGGCCCTAAGCCCGGCCGCCATCCTCATCTCCGAGCGGTACGAGCTGAACGGCATCCTTAAGGACTTCGCCCAGGGCAAGGAGAGCCCGAGGCCCCTCATGGACTTCGCCCTGAACGAGGAGGCCCTCTGGGCCTGCACCACCTGCCTGGCCTGCGTGGAGGTCTGCCCCGTGGGCAACGAGCCCATGCTCCACATCCTGGACGTGCGCCGGGCCAAGGTCCTCATGGAGGGGGAGTTTCCGGCCCAGCTCAACAACGCCTTCCGGGGGATGGAGCGCTCCGGCAACCCCTGGGGCATCGGCCAGGACAAGCGCCTGGACTGGGCGGAAGGGCTTAGGGTCCCCACGGTGGAGGAGAAGCCCCACCCCGAGGTCCTCTACTGGGTGGGGTGCGCCGCAAGCTACGACCCCCGGGCCCAGAGGATCGCCCGGAGCATGGTGGAGATCCTGAACGCCAGCGGGTTAGACTGGGCGGTCCTGGGCAGGCGGGAGAAGTGCACCGGGGACGCGGCGAGGCGGGCCGGCAACGAGTACCTCTTCTTCCAGCTCGCCACGGAGAACGTGGAGACCTTAAACCAGGTGGCCCCCAAGACCATCGTCACCACCTGCCCCCACTGCTTCCACACCCTGAAGAACGAGTACAAGGACTTCGGCGGCCAGTACCGGGTGGTCCACCACACGGAGTTCCTCGCCGAGCTCCTGCGCGAGGGCCGGATCCGGGTGGGGGAGGAGACCCGCAAGGCGGTCTTCCACGACCCCTGCTACCTGGGCCGCCACAACGGGGTCTACGAGGCCCCGCGCGAGGTGCTCAAGGGGGTGGGTCTCGTCCTCACCGAGCCTCCCCGGAACCGGGAGAGGAGCTTCTGCTGCGGGGCGGGCGGGGCCCAGTTCTGGAAGGAGGAGGAGCCCGGGGCCATGCGGGTCTCCGAGAACCGCTACAAGGAGCTTAAGGACACGGGGGCCGAGGTCATCGCCACCGGGTGCCCCTTCTGCATGGCCATGATGAACGTGGAAACCGCCCAGGACCCTAACCCTCCAGAGGTCCTAGATATCGCCGAGCTCGTGGCCCGGGGCCTCAAGGCCTAGTGTAGACGGCGTAGACCCTATACCCTCCCATCCACCCTTCCCCAAAGGCCCTTAAGGAAAGGCCCGGGGGAGGGGTGAGGAGCTCCTCGGGCTCCCAGTAGAAGGGGCTAGAGGGCCTTCCCCGCCTCAAGGCCTCCTTCCGGGAGAAGCCCTCCACCAGGAGGAACCCCCCGGGGAGGAGGAGGGAGGGAAGGGCCTTAAGGAGGGGGCGGTTCACGTAGTAGGCCATGAGGACCCCGGCGAAGGGGCCCCTGGGAAGGCGCTTCGGGGCGTCCTCGGCCTCGAGGTCCATCGCCACGAGGGAAAGCCCCGGGATGCCCGCGAGCCTCCTTAGGGCTTCGGGGCTCCGTTCCACCAGGACCACGGGGTGGCCCCTTTGCAGGAAGTAACGGGCGTTCCGCCCCAATCCCCCCGCCAGGTCCAGAATAGGGCCCTTGGGGACGAAGGGGCCAAAGGCCCGCACCACGAAGGCCGGGGGGCGGCCTTCCTGGGCTTCTCGGTAAAAGGCGTCCCAGTCCCTAGGCATCCTTGCGAAAGGCGAGGGCGCTCCCCACGAGGAGGATGAGGAAGGTGCCTCCCCAGAAGACCGCCTTGGGGAGGGCGAGGGCGAGCTCGGGGCGGTGGAGGAGGTGGGCGAGGGTGTGGGTGCCCTCCAGGAAGAGCTTGACCCCGGCCCAGCCCACCAGGGCGTAGGCCACCTTTTCCAGCCCGGGAAAGCGCTCCATCAGGGCCACCACCGAGCCCGCCAGGAGGCGGATGAAGAGGATGCCCAGGGCCACCCCGAGAAACACCAGGAGGAAGTCCTTGGAGAAGGCCACCACCGCCAGGATGGAGTCCACGGCGAAGGCCAGGTCCACCAGGTTGATGAGGACCACCACCCGCCAGAACTCGCTGGCCGTGGCCTCCGGGAGAGGTCTGGCCTCGAGGGGGCTTCGGAAGTGCTGGACCATGAGGTAGACGAGGTAGAGCCCCCCCAGCACCTGGGCCCACCAGAGCCTTATGAGAAGGACGGCGAAGAGGAGGGCGAGGCCCCTAAGGAGGTAGGCCCCCAATAGGCCGTAGAGGAGGGCCCGGGCCCGGAGGCGCGGGGGGAGGGGCCGCACCATCACCGCCAGGACCAGGGCGTTGTCCCCGGAGAGGAGGGCCTCGAGGGCGGCCACCGAGAGGAGGGTGAGGAAGGCTTCCCCGCTCACCCTTCCCCCAGGAGGTAGCGAAGCCCCGGGGCCAGGGCCTGCTTCCAGGTGACCCAGTTGTGCCCCGAGGGCCTTTCCCGGTAGGCGTGGGGGGCCTTCCGGTCGGCGAGGAGGGCGGCGAAGCGGCGGTTGGGGGCGAGGAGCCACTCCAGAAGCCCCACCTCCAGGTAGACCCGGGGAAGGCGCTCCGCCTCGGCGTAGCGAAGGAGGAGCCATTCCTCGTCCCGGTAGGCGTCCTTCCCCCCGGGGTGGGCCTTGAGGGCGGGGGAGAGGGCGAGGACCTTCTTGAAGCGCTCCGGATGCCTCCAGGCCTGCCACAAGGAGAAAAGCCCCCCCAAGGAGGCCCCCACCAAGACCACCTCTCCCAGGGGGCCGTGGGCCCCTTCCACCTCCTCCAGCACCCGGTGGAACTCCCTCTCGTAGGCCTCGCTGAAGCGGTACTCGGCGCTTCGGTCTATGGGCTCCACGAAGAGGAGGCGCACCGGCGGGACTTCCCCCGCCTCCAAAAGGGCCCGCGCCACCTTGTGCAACCCCGCGGTGCGGTAGAAGGCCACCCCGTCCTGGGCCACCAGGGTAGCCTTGGGAGAGGGCCCGGTATCCGCCACGTAAAAGCGCCTCTCCCCCAGGCGGTGCCGGGCCACCCTGGGCTCCTCCTTGGGCTCCGGGGGGGCCTCGTAGCGGAAGCCGGGAAGCCTTATGGCCCTCGGGTAGCTCCACCAGGGGTTTTCCGCCTTCTCGGGGTTGTCGGGGTCAGGGAAGGGCCTTCCCTCCCGGTCCAGGAAGGCGTACTCCACGTAGGCCCCTTCAGGGAACTCCAGGGTGAGGGGCCCCGAGAGGGGGATGGGGCTCCTCTCCCAGTCGGTGAAGTCGCCGATGAGGGCGGTGGCCCCTTCCGGCGGGTAAAAGGTGGCGCTTCTTCGTCCTACCCGTACCACGCCTTTACTCTATCCTCTAGGCCCCCCAGGGCATCCCCCTCTCGCAGGTCAGGGCGGGCGCCAAGGGGCTTAGAGCTTGTCCAGCTTCGGAAAGAGGGCGAGGAGCTCCTCCTCCGTGAGGCCCTCCCCCTCCTTCTCCGGGGTCCAGGCCAGGTGGAAGGCGAGGAGGGTATGGGGGGTGCTCCCGGCGAAGGCCAGGAGGACCTGTCTGGCTACCTCCCGGTCCAGGGGACCGGGCTTGGGCAGGCTTCCCCGCACCGCGAGGAGGAGGGAGGCCACCAGGTAGCGCCCCCCGGGCTCCACCTTGGGGGTGTAGGGGGCTTCCACCCTCTTCCCCTCAAAGTGGCGGAAGGTCTCCCGGTAAGTGCTCCGGTCCTCCAGCATCCAGGCGTCAAACCGGGCCAGGACCTCTTCCTCGCTTCCCTCCTCGGCCTCGTAGCTTCCGAAGCGCCAGGCGGGGGCTTCCCGCAGGAGGAGAAGGACCACCTCGTCTAAGAGGTCCGCGAGGCCCTTGGCGGTGGTGGTGTCCGCCTCCTCGGCGAGGCGGCGGAGGGCTCTTTGCACCTCCGGGCGCACCAGGAGGGCGAGCCTGAGCCGCCCCACGCTGGCCGAAGCCTCCTCCCTCGCCGCCCCCTGCAGGCCCCGCACCACGAAGAAGGCCGCCAGGGCGAGGCCGAAGAAGACCAGGACGGGCGCTACCCCCAGGCTTCCCCCGCCCCCGGGGTACACGTACACCGGGCCCGGGGTAGGGTAGGGTAGGGGATAGGCGGGGGCGGGCCCTGGGCTCATGGGAGGCGGGGGCGAGGGCACGTAGGGCCTGCCCCCCACCCCGCCCCCGCTCTTCTGCCCCAGGGCGAGGCCGAGGAAGAGGAGGAGAAGGAGGGTCTGGAGGGGCTTCACGCCCCTTAGCATAAGGGCTTTGGGCCAAGGCCCTTTGCGTAAAACAGGGGATTCGCAGTAAACTTGACATAGGTAGGCTTAGGCTATGGACGAAGGCCAAGACGCCAAAGAGAGGAGGACAGCCATGCTGCCGGAAACCCTGCCCGTCTGCCCCGTGAGGGGTTCGGTCATCTACCCCACCATGGTCATGCCCATAGACGCGGGCCGGCCCATCTCCATCCGGGCCATTGACGAGGCCCTGGCCCGCGAGCGGGTGCTCCTCATCGTGAGCCAGAGGGACAAGGAGGTGGAAAACCCCAGGCCCTCGGACCTCTACGAGGTGGGCACGGCCTGCAACATCCTGAAGATGCGCAAGAACCCGGACGGGTCCGTCCAGGTCCTGGTGCAGGCCTTCGCCCGGGTGCGGGTGAGGGAGTGGCTGGACCTGGGGGACCACCTCGAGGCCAAGGGGGAGGTGGTCTCCGACGAGCCCGGGGACCCCATCACGGTGAAGGCCCTGGTGCGGGAGGTGAAGGACAAGTTCCAGGCCCTCCTCAAGGAGGGGAAGTACCTGCCCCCCGAGGTGGCCCAGTTCGTCCTGAACCTGGAGGACCCCTCCCAGCTCGCCGACTACATCGCCTTCCACATGGACTTCCGCCTCGAGGACAAGCAAAAGGTCCTGGAGACGGCCAACGTGGCCGAGCGGCTTAAGCACGTCTTGGTCCTTTTGGAGGCGGAGCTGGAGCTCATCGAAACCCAGCGGCGCATCCAGCAGCAGGTCAAGGAGGAGATAGACCGCAACCAGCGGGAGTACTTCCTCCGGGAGCAGATGAAGGCCATCCAGCGGGAGCTCCACGGGGAGGAGGGGGCCGAGGAGGTGGAGGAGTTCCGGAGGAAGCTGGAGGCCCTGGACCTCCCCCCCGTGGTGCGGCAGGAAGCGGAGCGTGAGCTCAACCGCTTCGCCCGCATGCACCCGGACTCCGCCGAGGCCAGCGTCATCCGCACCTACCTGGACTGGATCGTGAACCTTCCCTGGAACACCCGCACCGAGGACAACCTGGACCTGGAGCGGGCCAAGGAGATCCTGGAGCGGGACCACTACGGCCTGGAGAAGGTGAAGGACCGGGTCCTGGAGTACCTGGCGGTGCGCAAGCTCAAGGCGGAAAGGGCGAGGCGCGGGGAGATCCCCGCCGACGAGGTGAACAAGGGCCCCATCCTCCTCTTCGTGGGGCCCCCGGGGGTGGGGAAGACCTCCATCGCCAAGAGCATCGCCGAGGCCCTGGGGCGGAAGTACGTGCGGGTCTCCTTGGGCGGCGCGCGGGACGAGTCGGACATTAGGGGCCACCGCCGCACCTACATCGGGGCCATGCCCGGGCGGATCATCCAGGGCCTGAGGCAGGCCGGGACCAAGAACCCCGTCTTCCTCCTGGACGAGGTGGACAAGCTCGGCATCTCCTACCAGGGGGACCCGGCGGCGGCCCTTCTCGAGGTCCTGGACCCCGCCCAAAACAAGGAGTTCGTGGACCACTACCTGGGGGTGCCCTTTGACCTCAGCGAGGTGATGTTCATCTGCACCGCCAACTTCCCCCAGAACATCCCGGCCCCCCTCATGGACCGGATGGAGGCCATTGAGTTCACCAGCTACACCGAGCAGGAGAAGCTGGAGATCGCTAAGCGCTACCTCCTGCCGAGGCAGCTAAGGGAAAACGGCCTGGACCCGGACCAGGTGGTGGTGACCGAGGCCGCCCTCATGCGCCTCATCACCCACTACACCCGGGAGGCGGGGGTGCGGCAGCTGGAGCGGGAGATCGGGGCGCTTCTCAGGAAGGCGGCCCGGCAGATCCTGGAGGAGGGCAGGAAGCGCGTGCGCATCACCGAGCGCGACCTGGAGCGCTACCTGGGCCCGCCCCGCCACCTCCCCGAGACCGAGGCCCGGGAGCCCCAGGTGGGGGTGGCCACGGGGATGTACTACACCCCCGTGGGCGGGGACATCATGTTCGTGGAGGTCTCGGTGATGCCCGGCAAGGGCAACCTCATCCTCACGGGGCAGCTCGGCGACGTGATGAAGGAGTCGGCCCGGGCGGCGCTTTCCTACGCCAAGAAGAACGCGGGGCGCTTCGGCATCCCCCTGGAGAAGTTTGACAAGTCCGACATCCACATCCACGTCCCCGCCGGGGCCATCCCCAAGGAGGGCCCCTCCGCCGGGGTGGCCATCGTGAGCGCCTTGGTCTCCGCCCTCACCGAGGTGCCGGTGCGGCACGACATCGCCATGACCGGGGAGATCACCCTCACGGGAAGGGTCCTCCCCATCGGCGGGGTGAAGGAGAAGGTCCTCGGGGCGAGGCGGGCCGGGATCCGGGAGGTGATCCTGCCCAAGCAGAACGAGCCCGACCTCTCTGATATCCCTAAGCCCCTAAGGCAGAACATGACCTTCCACTTCGTGGAGCACCTGGACGAGGTTTTGGACCTGGCCCTGGTGGGGGGCCTGAAGGCCCTCGAGGCCCGCGCCAAGGAACCCAAGAAGCGCCCCGCCCGCAAGAAGCGGGAGCTCGTGGCCCACGCCTAAGTAAAGCCAGAGCGGGGGCCCAAGAAGCCCCAAAAAGGCCTTTTGCCTTTAGCCTAGAGCCTTCCGGTAGACCTCCAGGTACTCCGCCGTGATGCGCTCGGGGTGGAAGCGCTCGGCGGCGTATTCCCGGGCCCGCCTGCGCAGGGCGGGAAGCTCGGGGCTCGTGAGGAGCTCCACCACCGCCTCGGCGAAGCCCTCGAGGTCCCCAAGCTCCACGAGCCTTCCCACCTCCGGGGTCACGAGCTCCGGTACCCCGCCCACCGCCGTGGCCACCACGGGCACCCCCGAGGCCAGGGCCTCGAGGGCCGCCTGGCCGAAGGACTCCTCCTCCGAGGCCAGGAGGAAGAGGTCCCCCGCCCCCAGCACCTCCTCCGGGCGGGGGGTGGGGGGGTGGAAGCTGACCCAGGGGGCCACCCCGAGCTCCTCCGCCACCCGCCTGGCCTCGGCCTCCTCGGGGCCTTTGCCCAGGAGGAGAAGCCTCGCGGGGAGCTTCCGCCGCACCTTGGCGAAGGCCCGCACCAGGTCCGGCACCCGCTTGATGGGGCGGAAGTTGGAGGCGTGGACCAGGAGGAACTCTCCTTCCTCCGCGTAGAGGCGTTTTCTCTCCGGCCTCGGGTAAAAGCGCTCCGGGTCCACGGCGTTCGGGATGACCCTGGGCCGCACCCCGAAGGCCCTTTCCGCCTCCTTGGCCAGGGCCCGGCTCACCGCCGTGGTGGCCCGGGCCGCCAGAAGGGCCCGCCTGGTGGGCCCGTGGAAGGCGGGGTCCATGCCCAGCACAGAGACGTCCGTCCCGTGGAGGGTGTGGACCAGGGGGAAGGCCTCCCCGAGGCCCAGGTAGGCCGCCGCCGCGTGGGGGATGGCGTAGTGGGTGTGCACCAGGTCCAGGCCGAGCCGCTTGGCCTCCCGCTCCAGGGTGCCCGCCAGGGAGAGGGTGTAGAGGGGCCCGGGGAAGACGGGGTAGTAGGGGAGGTCCACGGGCACGTAGACCACGGGGCTATCCCGAAGGAGGCGGAAGGGCCTTTCCGTGGCGAAGAGGTGGACCCGGTGCCCCATGCGGGCGAGCCTCTCCGCCAGCTCCGTGGCCACGATGCCGCTACCCCCGAGCCCCGGGTAGGCCACGAGGCCGAGACGGAGCCCCGTCACCGCCCGACCAGGCTGGGGGAGAGGCCCCAGCGGCAGAGGACAGGAACCTTGGCCTGGAGCCCGCGCCGGGTCATGCCCCGAGTTTACCTCAGGGCCCGCACCCCCAGGAGCAGGAAGAGGAGGTTGGCCCCCCAGGCCCCAAGCTCCGGGGGGATGGCCCCCACCCCGGCCAGGGAGCGCCCCAGGAAGAAGGCCCCGTAGTAGGCCAGGGAGAGGACCACGCTCATCCCCAGGGCGAGCCCCGCGCTCTTCCCGTAGCGGAGGGCCATGGCCGCCGCGAGGAGGACCAGGACCAGGTTGGAAAGGGGCAGGGCGAGCTTGGAGTGGAGCTCGAGCCGCGCCCGCCACTTCTCCAAGGGGGGCAAAAAGGGGTCCTTGAGCTTCCTCCAGGCCGCCGAGAGGCTATCCTGGCCGAAGCTGAAGGTGTCGGCGTAGTCGGCGATGGCCCGGGCCCGGGAGAGGTCCGAGGCCACCTCCAGGGTCTTCCCCTGGCTCACCGCCCGGAAGACCCGGCGCACCTGGGCGAGGAGGTCAGGGGCGGTTTCCAGCCCCGGCACCTGGCCGAAGTCCACCTGGTAGTAGCGGTAGTTCTTGAGGGTGAGGGTCTTGTCCTCCCAGGTGCCCCGCTCGGCGAAGAGGAAGGTGCCCACCTCCCCCTGGAAGGCGGTGATGCGCACCCCCACCATCTCCTTGGCCTCCGGGTCAAAGTCTTGGAAGTAGAGGCTCTTGCCCTGGCCTATGGGGATCTGCATCCCC